>NZ_JBIAUG010000014.1:0-191388 GCF_042892575.1 Streptomyces sp. NPDC001744 | reverse complement strand
GGCGTGGTGGGGGGGGGGGGCGGGGGGGCGCCCCCCCCCCCCCCGCCCCCCGCCCCCCCCGGGGGGGGGCGGGCGCCCCCCCCCCCCCCCGGGGGCCCCCGCCCCCCCCCCCACGGCCCCGGAGGAGCGGCCCTGCCTAGGGGGTCCAGGCCCCGTCACCGGGTTTGCCGCCGCCTCCACCGGGCCAGCCGCCTCCGCCGCCGGCTCCGTTGCCGTCCGTGGCGGTGTCGGTCGGTGTCGGTTCCCCGGTGCCGGTCGGCGTGCCCGTGGGCTGTCCGGTGTTGCCGCCCGGATTGCCCGGCTGGTAGCAGTCCGGGTCCCAGATGCTGCAGGTCGTCTTGCCCGGCTTCGGAGTCCTGCTCGTCGGAGGGGTCGTCGTCGGGGTGGCCGGGGGAGTCGTCGTCGGCGCCTTCGTGGTCGGCGTCTCCGTGGGCGTCGGCGTCTCCGTCGGCGTCGGGGTGGCCGTCGGCGTCGGCGTCGCGCCGCCGCCGAAGACCGGCACGGCGCCTTCCAGCTTCTCCGGCTTGGGGAAGTCCACCTTCGGGTCCTTCGCGACGGCTTCGCTCATGTAGTCGCGCCAGATCTGCGAGGGGAACGACGAACCGTGGATCGTGTCCTGGCCGCCCGTGCCGTACATCTTCTCGAACTCGCGGTTCTTCTTCGTGTCGTCGTCGTCGTAGCGGTACATGTCGATCGCCGTCGACACCTGTGCGGTGTACCCCACGAACCAGGCCGACCGGTTCTCGTCGGTCGTACCGGTCTTGCCGGCCACGGCGCGGCCGGGAAGCCGCGCCTTCCTGCCGGTGCCCTCCTTGTCGTCCACGACGTCCCGCAGCACGTCGGTGATGTTGCCGGCGATGGCCGGGCTGAAGGCCGTCTCGGTCTTCGCCTCGTGCTTGTACGCGACGACGCCGTTCTTCTTCACGCTCTCCACGGAATAGGGGTCGTTCTGCTTGCCCTGGTTGGCGAAGGTCGCGTAGGCACCGGCCATGCGGATGGCGCTCGGGCTGGAGATGCCGAGGGAGAACGAGGGGACCTCGCCCTTGACGAGCGAACTGTCCAGCAGGCCGGCGCGCTTGGCGGCGTCGCGCACCCGGTCGATGCCGACGTCCATGCCGAGCTGCACGTACGGCGAGTTGGCGGACTTGATCATGGCCCTGCGCAGCGAGATGTTGCCGTAGTCCGCCTGGCCGTCATTGGTCTGGCGCCACTCCTCGCCCTTCTCGTTGTGCCAGATCTCGCCGTCGTACCTCCGGATCACCAGCCCGTTCTTGCCGGAGTAGAGGCTCTTGTCCAGGTCGACGATCTTCCGGGTGGAGGCGTCCTGGTCCGCTCCCAGCTCCTTGTCCCGCACACCGTCCTTCAGGGCGGAGGCGAGCACGAAGGGCTTGAACGTCGAACCGACCATGGCACCGGTGGCGTCGGCGTTGTTGGTGAAGTGCTTGGTGGCGTCGACACCGCCGTAGAGGGCGAGGATCTTGCCCGTGGCCGTGTCGACGGAGGCCCCGCCGAACTGGACGTTGGTGTCCGTCTTCGGCCGCTTCACGGGGTCGATGTGCTCGTCCAGGACCTTCTTGACGGACTTCTCGAGCGCGTCGACCTTGTTCTTCTGGAAGGTCGTGTAGATCTCGTACCCGCCGCGTTCGAGCTCCTGCTCACCGATGCCGAACTGGGTCTTGATGTTCGCCTTGGCGGTCCTGACCAGATAACCGATCTGGCCTCCCAGGTTGGCTTCCTGACCGGGCTTCTGGAGCTTGGGGAAGGCCGTGTACTTCGCCCGTTGCTCGGCCGTGATGCGGCCGTCGTTCCTCATCTCGTCGAGGATCCACCGCCACCGCTTGGTGGCCCGCTCGGTGTTCTTCTCGGGCGTGGCCTGGGAGTCGATCTCGGGGTAGCCGGCCGGGTCGTAGTACGTCGCGCCCTTCAGCACCGCGGCGAGCAGCGCCGACTCGCTGGGGTCGAGGCGTTCGGCGTCCTTGTTGAAGTAGGCGCGGGCCGCGGCCTGGATGCCGTAGGCACCGCGCCCGTAGTACGCGGTGTTCAGGTAGCCGGCCATGACCTTCTCCTTCTCGACCTTGTTGCCGACCTTGATGGCGATGAAGAGTTCCTTCACCTTCCGGCTGAGGGTCTGCGACTGGTCGTCGAGGAGGTTGTTCTTCACGTACTGCTGGGTGATCGTCGAACCGCCCTGGGTCTCGCCGCCCCTGGCCATGTTCCACACGGCGCGGCCGATGCCCATCGGGTCGACGCCGGAGTCCTTCCAGAAGGTCTTGTTCTCCGCCGAGACCACCGCGTCCTGCATGGACTTGGGGATCTTCGCGAGGGGGACGATCTGGCGGTTGGCGCCGCTGCCCGTCGCGACCATGCGGGAGCCGTCGGCCCAGTAGTAGATGTTGTTCTGCGACTTCGAGGTCTTCGCCTCGTCGGGGACCTCCACCTTCGAGTACGCGAAGGCGGCCGCGCCCATCAGGCTCGCCACGAAGAACAGGAAGGTGCCCGTCACGAGCTTCCACGAGGGCAGCCAGCGTCGCCAGCCGTACTTGTTGTGGCGCGGGTAGTCGATGAACCGCTTCTTGCCCGGCGGGCGACCGCCGGCGCCGCCCCCGGGGCCGCCGCCGCGCCCGCCCCCGCCACCGCGCCTGCCTCCGCCGGACCCGCCGGACCCACCGGGGCCGCCGGGACCGCCGGGACCGGAACCGGCTCCCTTGCGGCGGCTGCCGCGCTGGGCGGCACGGCGGGCCTCCGCGCGCCCGCCGTAGGGCCGCTCCTCCTCCCCGGGGAAGGAAGGGGGCCCGTACGAGGCCGAGAGGGCCCCCGTCCCGAATTCCTGGGCCGGGGCCGACCTGCGGCCCACCGGCTGCTGGGCAGCGCGCCGTGCCGCCGCGCGACCGCCCGTCGGCGGCTGCTGCGGCGGCATTTTGCGACGATGCTCGCTCATCGAACGACTACTCCTCGGGCAGGCGCGTACGCCTGGAAGCGGCAGTTGAGTTCCGGTCCCCCCGAAATGCACACGGCCGGGACCCATCGGAGGTCCCACCGTGCCGCAGCCGGCCACCCCGAGAACTGACGCCCCAGGGAGTCGCTCGGTTCCCGGTGGTCTGCATGCCGCACAGACTACGCACGGCCAAAAACCACCTTCAGAGGGACTTCATCCCAAATCCGGCAAGTCGATCGGCGTGAATTGAGGATGTGACGCCGGTCACGGCGGTACGGCTTGTCGACACAGAGTGGCCGCTCTATCGTGCTGATGTATCGAGTCGATACATCAGCACGGCATAAGGGCCCCGGAAGCGGAGGAGGCGACGGATGAGCAGGCGCTCCGGCATCCTCGAATTCGCCGTCCTCGGACTGCTGCGCGAGGCCCCCATGCACGGGTACGAGCTGCGGAAGCGCCTCAACACCTCGCTGGGCGTCTTCCGGGCCTTCAGCTACGGGACGCTGTACCCCTGCCTCAAGACGCTGGTCGCAAACGGCTGGTTGATCGAGGAACCGGGCAGCGCCCCCGAGGAGGCCCTCGCCACGACGCTGGCGGGACGCCGGGCCAAGATCGTCTACCGGTTGACGCCGGAAGGTAAGGAGCGCTTCGAGGAGCTCCTCTCCCACACCGGTCCGGATTCCTGGGAGGACGAGCACTTCGCCGCCCGCTTCGCCTTCTTCGGGCAGACCGAGCGCGAGGTGCGGATGCGGGTGCTCGAAGGCCGCCGCAGCCGTCTCGAGGAGCGCCTGGAGAAGATGCGCGCCTCCCTGGCCCGGACCCGTGAGCGCCTCGACGACTACACGCTCGAGCTGCAGCGCCACGGCATGGAGTCCGTGGAGCGCGAAGTGCGCTGGCTGAACGAGCTCATCGAGAGCGAGCGGGCGGGACGGGATCGCCGATCCGGCCCCCGTGCCGCGGCTCCGCACGACAACGATTCCGCAGAAACGGGCGGCCTGCCCCGGCACGGGGGCAGTACCCGGCCGGATCCGTCCGACGACACCGCCAAGTGAAACCCTGCGCACAGCAGGGCTTCCACGAACACACAGGGAGCAACCGGAATGGGTTCGGTTCGCGTAGCCATCGTCGGCGTGGGCAACTGCGCCGCCTCGCTGGTCCAGGGCGTCGAGTACTACAAGGACGCCGACCCGGCGGCCAAGGTGCCCGGCCTGATGCACGTCCAGTTCGGCGACTACCACGTCGGTGACGTCGAGTTCGTCGCCGCCTTCGACGTCGACGCGAAGAAGGTCGGCCTCGACCTCTCCGACGCCATCGGCGCCAGCGAGAACAACACCATCAAGATCTGCGACGTCCCGAACACGGGCGTCACGGTCCAGCGTGGTCACACCCTCGACGGGCTCGGCAAGTACTACCGCCTGACCATCGAGGAGTCCGCCGAGGAGCCCGTCGACGTCGTCCAGATCCTCAAGGACCGCCAGGTCGACGTTCTCGTCTGCTACCTGCCCGTCGGTTCCGAGGAGGCGGCGAAGTTCTACGCCCAGTGCGCCATCGACGCCAAGGTCGCCTTCGTCAACGCCCTTCCGGTCTTCATCGCCGGCACCAAGGAGTGGGCCGACAAGTTCACCGAGGCGGGCGTCCCGATCGTCGGTGACGACATCAAGTCGCAGGTCGGCGCGACCATCACGCACCGTGTGATGGCGAAGCTGTTCGAGGACCGCGGTGTCCGTCTCGAGCGCACCATGCAGCTCAACGTCGGCGGCAACATGGACTTCAAGAACATGCTGGAGCGCGACCGCCTGGAGTCCAAGAAGATCTCCAAGACGCAGGCCGTCACCTCCCAGATCCCCGACCGCGAACTGGGCGAGAAGAACGTCCACATCGGCCCGTCCGACTACGTGGCCTGGCTGGACGACCGCAAGTGGGCGTACGTCCGCCTCGAGGGCCGCGCCTTCGGTGACGTCCCGCTGAACCTGGAGTACAAGCTCGAGGTGTGGGACTCCCCGAACTCGGCGGGTGTCATCATCGACGCCCTGCGCGCCGCGAAGATCGCCAAGGACCGCGGCATCGGCGGCCCCATCCTCTCGGCTTCGAGCTACTTCATGAAGTCCCCGCCGGTGCAGTACTTCGACGACGAGGCGTACGCGAACGTCGAGAAGTTCATCAAGGGCGAGGTCGAGCGCTGACCTTCACCCGCGTTGTCCTGGCCCTTTAGGCCAGACGGCAGGGAAAGAGCGCACACGGACAGGGCCCCCACCGCATTCTTCCGCGGTGGGGGCCCTGTGGGGTCGCTTGGGTCTCCGAGGGCGTTCGAGGGCCTGCACTCCTTGATCATCTCCCGATTTCCTCCCGGGGAGAGGGCGCTTCTTCCCGGGCCGGGGGCCGCCGGGTGCGTACGGGACGCCCCGCGCCCGGGCCTGCGCCTCCGGGCGCTCCTCCTCCACCAGGACGTAGCCGTCGCCGGAGGGGGCCTCACCCTCGGCGTCCGGTTCCTCGCTGTCTTCCTCATCGGGCTCGTCACCCAGAGGACGCGTGCGGAGGTGACGTTTCACGTGAAACGCTCTCGGTCCGGTGGGGCCGTTTCACGTGAAACGGCCCCACCGGACCGGCCGTCCTCAGCCTCGCGCCTCCCACCACTCCTTGAGGGCGGCAACGGCCCGGTCGTGCTCCAGAGGACCGTTCTCCAGCCGGAGTTCCAGCAGGAACTTGTACGCCTGGCCGATGGCCGGGCCGGGGCCGATGCCCAGGATCTCCTGGATCTGGTTGCCGTCGAGGTCGGGACGGATCGCGTCCAGCTCCTCCTGCTCCTGAAGCTGCGCGATGCGGTCCTCCAGGCCGTCGTAGGCCCGGGAGAGCGCGGTCGCCTTGCGCTTGTTGCGGGTGGTGCAGTCCGAGCGGGTCAGCTTGTGCAGCCGCGAGAGCAGCGGGCCGGCGTCCCGGACGTAGCGCCGCACGGCCGAGTCGGTCCACTCGCCGGTCCCGTAACCGTGGAAGCGGAGGTGCAGCTCCACCAGGCGCGAGACATCCTTGATCATCTCGTTGGAGTACTTGAGCGCGGTCATGCGCTTCTTCACCATCTTCGCGCCCACGACTTCGTGGTGATGGAAGGAGACCCGGCCGTCCTTCTCGAAGCGCCGGGTACGCGGCTTCCCGATGTCGTGGAGCAGGGCCGCGATGCGCAGCACCAGGTCGGGGCCGTCCTCCTCCAGGTCGATGGCCTGCTCGAGCACGGTCAGCGAGTGCTCGTAGACGTCCTTGTGCCGGTGGTGCTCGTCGCTCTCCAGCCGCAGGGCCGGCAGTTCGGGCAGCACGTGGTCGGCGAGACCGGTGTCCACGAGGAGGCCGAGGCCCTTGCGCGGGTGGGCCGAGAGCAGCAGCTTGTTGAGCTCCTCGCGAATCCGCTCGGCGGAGACGATCTCGAGCCGGCCGGACATCTCCTTCATGGCCGTGACGACCTCGGGGGCGACCTCGAAGTCCAGTTGGGCGGCGAACCTCGCGGCCCGCATCATGCGCAGCGGATCGTCGGAGAAGGACTCCTCCGGCGTTCCCGGCGTGCGCAGGACCCGGGCGGCCAGGTCCTCCAGACCGCCGTACGGGTCGACGAACTCCTTCTCGGGGAGGGCCACGGCCATGGCGTTGACGGTGAAGTCGCGCCGGACGAGGTCCTCGTCGATCGAGTCGCCGTAGGAGACCTCCGGCTTGCGCGAGGTCCGGTCGTACGCCTCAGAACGGTAGGTGGTGATCTCGATCTGGAAGCGCTGAACCGCGTCCCCGACGCTGGCGTCCTTCTGGCAACCGACCGTGCCGAAGGCGATGCCGACCTCCCACACGGCGTCGGCCCAGGGGCGGACGATCTTCAGTACGTCCTCGGGGCGGGCGTCGGTGGTGAAGTCCAGGTCGTTGCCGAGCCGGCCCAGCAGGGCGTCCCGCACCGAGCCGCCGACCAGCGCGAGGCCGAACCCGGCCTCCTGGAAACGGCGGGCGAGGTCGTCGGCGGCGGGGGACACGCGCAGCAGTTCACTGACCGCGCGGCGTTGCACCTGGCTCAGTGCAGTCGGGGTGTCTTCGTTGGCGTTCGGCACAACAGAAAAGGGTACGTGCCCGGACCCGCCCCGCCGTCCCCGTTTCCCGGAGCGGGACCGGCGGACCGGTCCCGTCGGCGGCCCGGGAGGATCACCCGGAGCGGACCCCGGCACTTGCCCCCGGCGTGCCTCGTTACCATGCCTGGACACAGCAACCGGGAGCCACCGGCCCCCCGGACGACGACGAGGACGGGCGAAGGCGTGGCCGAGGCGGCAGACATCCGGGGAACCGGTCCCTCACCCGTCCGCCGATGGCTGCGGCGCACGCTGACCGCGGCCCTCGGGGCGCCCCTCCTCGCCGTACTGCTCCAGGCTCCGGCCGCCGTCTCCCCGGCGGCCGCCGCCGACGACGCCACCGGCTCGAAGACCGTCGAGGTGTCCCTCGACACCCTGTCCCCGAGTGCGCCCGTCGAGGGCGACACCGTCACCGTCACCGGCACGGTGACCAACCGCGGCAAGCAGACCATCACCGGCGCGACCGTGAACCTGCGCGTCGGGCCGAAGATGACCAGCCGCAGCGAGATCGAGCAGGCGGCGGGGCGCACCGGTTACCGGCGCGAGATCGACCCCCCTCCGCTGGAGGACGCCCCCACCGTCAGGATTCCCCGACTGGGCGCCGGCCTCGGCACGGAGTTCTCCCTCTCCGTCCCGGTCTCCGCCCTCGGTCTCCGCGAGGCGGGCGTCTACCAGCTGGGGGTCTCCCTCATGGGCCAGACCCCGGACCGGCGCTACGACCGGGTGCTCGGCATCGAGCGGACCTTCCTGCCGTACCAGTCCGAGGCCACGGAGAAGAAGACCCAGTTCACCTACCTCTGGCCGCTGATCGCCTCGTCCCACGTCTCGGCGGAGACCGCGACGGACGACCAGCAGACGCCGGTCTTCGAGGACGACGCCCTGGCGGCCGAGCTGAGGCCGGGCGGGCGGCTGGACCAGATGGTCTCGCTGGGCAAGGACCTGCCCGTCACCTGGGTGATCGACCCGGACCTGCTGGCAACCGTCGACGCCATGGCGAACGGCTACCGCGTCAAGGACGGCACCCTCCACGTCCCCGGCACCCACCAGGCCCTCGCCGAGCGCTGGCTGGACGCGTTGGAGAAGGCGGTCCAGGGGCACAAGGTCGTCGCCCTCCCCTTCGCCGATCCCGACCTCGCCTCCCTCGCCCATCGCGGCAAGGACGTCCCCGGCTCCCTGGGACACCTCCAGTCGGCCACCGCCGTCGCCGGGATGACGGTCGAGACCATCCTGCACGTCCAGCCCTCCACCGACTTCTCCTGGCCCGTCGAGGGCGCCGTCGACCCCGCCATCGTGGCGGTCGCGACCTCGGCCGGTGCCGACAAGGTGATCGCCCGCAGCGACAGCGTCCGCGACGAGCTTCCCTACACGCCCACGGCGGCACGCCCCCTCGGCAACGGCAGCACCACGGCCGTCGTGAGCGACGCGCTCCTGTCCACCGCCTTCGACGGGGACATGGTCCGCGCGGAGGACTCCACGCTCGCGGTCCAGAAGTTCCTCTCCCAGACCCTCGCGGTCACGCTGGAGCAGCCGGAGAACCAGCGCAGCGTCGTCGTCGCTCCCCAGCGGATGCCTTCCGTCGCCCAGGCACAGACCATGGCGGTGGCCCTGCGCGGCCTCTCCGGGCGGCGCTGGACCCAGCCGTCCGACCTCCTCGCGGCCGCCTCGGCCAAGCCGGACCCGAACGCCTCCAGCACGGTGCCCGCCGGTTCCCGGTACCCGAAGGAGCTGCGCGACCGTGAGCTGCCCGTCCTGGCCTTCGGCGACATGAAGTCCACCCGGGACGCGCTGAACGACTTCAAGGTCATCCTGACCTCCCCGGACCGGGTCGTGACGCCGTTCGGCAATGCGATCAACCGCGAGATGTCGATCTCCTGGCGCGGCCGGACCAGGGCGGCCGCGATCTACCGGGCCGACGTCCTGGAAGACCTGCAGGGCCTCACCAAGGGCGTCCAGCTGGTCGACAAGTCGGACCTGACGCTCTCCGGGCGCAGCGCGACGATCCCGGTGACCGTCCAGAACAAGCTGTTGCAGGGGGTGGACCACCTCGTGCTGCGCCTCTCCTCCAGCAACAAGAACCGGCTGAAGCTCGACGGCGAGAGGGTCGCCGACCTCCCCGTGAGGATCGGCGCCGGGCACAGCCAGTCGGTGAAGTTCACCGCCACGGCCAACGTCAACGGCCAGGTGCCGATGACGGCCCAGCTCTACACCGAGGACGGCACTCCGTACGGGCAGCCCATGAGGTTCACCGTGAAGGTCTCCGAAATCACACCGACCGTGATGCTCGTGATCGCCGGCGGCGTCCTCCTCCTCGTCCTCGCCGGTGTGCGGATGTACAGCCAGCGCAAGCGCGTGGCCGCCCGGAACGCCGAGGCCGAAGGGGCCGAGGAAGCCGAGGAGGCCGGCCCGGCCGGAGAGGCCGGGCGGGCCGCGCCGGACGCGGGACCGGGCGCCGCCCGGGACGCCGGACCCGGCGCCGCGCCGAGCCCCGGATCGGAGGATTCCGGCGCGGACGGAGCCGAGCAGGCGAGTGACCCGACACCGGACACCGGGCCCGAAAGCGGCGACCCGTCGGCCACGGGTGAGAAAGTGGACCGTTGAGCGATGTCGTGGCCGGTCGGCCGGGGACGATGAGGTGGGGTAACCATGAACGCGCCGTACGACGGTGACCGCGGCCAGGGCCCGGGCGGCGCCGTGCCGTCCGGTGGGACGCCCGCGACGCCTTCCGGTTCCGGCCACCCGCCGGTGCCGCCCGCGCAGCAGGGCGCTCCCGCCCCGCAGGGCACCCCCGCGCCGTACCCGCCCCAGCAGGACCTCTCCGCGCAGGACGCCTACGCGCAGAACCCGTACGCCCAGGACCCCTACCTCCAGGACGCCTTCGCGCACGATCCGTACCGGGCGCAGGACCTCTCCGCGCAGGACCCGGTGTCCGAGGCGCTCTACGACCGGGCCGCACACCCGCCACCGCCGCCCGGCACCTACCAGGACCCGCACGCGCTCTACCAGCAGCCGTCCGCGTCCCCGTACGCCCCCGACCCCCGGGTGTGGGCCCAGACTCCGGCCCCGGAACCCGACGGCCCCTCGCGGCACCTGCCCTACGGCGACGACGCGCGCACGGTCCAGTTCACCGGCGTCGACGACCTGGTGACCCGGGCGAGCGAGGAGGCACCCGCCCCGGACGCCTTCGCGCACCTCTACCGGGACCAGCAGCTGTCCGGCCAGGTACCTCCGCCCGCCCCGGAGCCGGAGCCCCTGCCCGCGCCCAGGAAGACCGGCCGGGCCTCCGGACTCCTCAAGTCGAGCGCGGTGATGGCGGCCGGCACCCTGGTCTCCCGGCTGACCGGCTTCGTCCGCAGCCTGGTGATCACCGGTGCGCTCGGCGCGGCCCTGCTCGGCGACACCTTCACCATCGCCTACACCCTGCCGACGATGATCTACATCCTCACCGTCGGCGGCGGGCTCAACTCGGTCTTCGTCCCGCAGCTCGTCCGCTCGATGAAGAACGACGAGGACGGCGGCGAGGCATACGCCAACCGTCTGCTCACCCTGGTCATGGTGGCGCTCGGCCTGATCGTCGCCCTGGCGGTCTTCGCCGCCCCCCTGCTGATCCGGCTGATGTCGAACACCATCGCCGACGACGCGGCGGCCAACAGCGTGGCCGTGACCTTCGCCCGTTACTGCCTGCCCACGATCTTCTTCATGGGCGTGCACGTGGTGATGGGGCAGATCCTCAACGCCCGCGGCAAGTTCGGCGCCATGATGTGGACCCCGGTCCTCAACAACATCGTCATGATCGTCACCTTCGGTCTGTTCATCTGGGTCTACGGCACCTCCGCCGAGTCCCACATGGGCGTGCAGACCATTCCGGACGAGGGCATCCGCCTGCTCGGCATCGGCACCCTGCTCGGTCTCGTCGTCCAGGCCCTGGCGATGATCCCGTACCTGCGCGAGACGGGCTTCCGCTTCCGTCCCCGCTTCGACTGGAAGGGCCACGGGCTCGGCAAGACGGTCAAGCTCGCCAAGTGGACCGTACTCTTCGTCCTCGCCAACCAGGCGGGCGTCCTGGTCGTCACGCAGCTCGCCACCGCCGCCGGTGAGGAGTCCGGGAAGAACGGCGCCGGCTTCCTCGCCTACTCCAACGCCCAGCTGATCTGGGGCATGCCCCAGGCCATCATCACGGTCTCCGTCATGGCCGCGCTGCTGCCGCGGATCTCCCGCGCCGCCCACGACGGCGACCCGGGCGCCGTCCGCGACGACATCTCGCAGGGCCTGCGCAACTCGGCCGTCGCGATCGTCCCGGTCTCCTTCGCCTTCCTCGCGCTCGGCGTCCCGATGTGCACCCTGCTCTACGCATCCAGCGGCGTCGAGGCCGCCCAGGGCATGGGCTTCATCCTGATGGCCTTCGGTCTCGGCCTGATCCCCTACTCCGTCCAGTACGTCGTGCTCCGCGGCTTCTACGCCTACGAGGACACCCGGACGCCCTTCTACAACACCGTCATCGTCGCCGCCGTCAACGCCGCGGCATCGGCGGTCTGCTACGTCGTCCTGCCCGCCCAGTGGGCCGTGGTGGGCATGGCTGCCTCCTACGGGATCGCCTACGCCGTCGGTGTCGGCATCGCCTGGCGCCGCCTCCGCAACCGCCTGGGCGGCGACCTGGACGGCACCCACGTGCTGCGGACCTACGCCCGGCTCTGCATGGCCTCCGTGCCCGCCGCGATCGCCGCCGGCGTGGTCGGCTTCGGTCTGCTGAAGCTCCTGGGGGAGGGCGCGCTCGGCTCGCTCGTCGCCCTGCTCGTCGGCGGGGCCGTGCTCCTCGGAGTCTTCTTCGTCGCGGCCAAGCGCATGCGGATCGCGGAACTGAACACCCTGGTGGGCATGGTCCGGGGCCGCCTGGGACGCTGAACCCCGGGACCCCGCACAACCATCGGCGGGGACCGCGTGTCGTGCATGGCGTCCGACTGTGGGCACAATTGGCTTGGCTGTTGGATGTGGCGCAACGAATGGGGAGGCAGGAACGACGGTGGCGGAACGTAGCACGGCTGCCGTCGACGTGGCCGACAACAGCGGTGACGACCCGCTGACCGCGAAGGCGGGCAAGGCCGCGGCCGACGGGGTGGCGGAAAAGCAGAAAGCGGCGGAGAAGACCGCCGAGGCCACGGACAACGAGGCGGGCGACCGACAGAGCGGCGAACAGCCTTCCCTCGCGGTTCCGGAGCTGCACAGCGGCCACAAGCTGGCCAGGCGTTACCGGCTGGAGGAGTGCGTCACCCGACTGGACGGTTTCAGCAGCTGGCGCGCCGTCGACGAGAAGCTGCGGCGTGCCGTCGGGGTCCACCTGCTGCCCGCCGACCACCCCCGCGCGCGTTCGGTCCTGGCCGCGGCCCGCTCCGCCGCCCTCCTCGGCGATCCCCGGTTCGTCCAGGTCCTCGACGCCGTCGAGGAGAACGACCTCGTGTACGTCGTGCACGAGTGGCTGCCCGACTCCGTCGAGCTGACCGCGCTGCTCGCGCTCGGACCCCTGGATGCCCACGACGCCTACCAGCTCGTCAGCCAGGTGTCCCAGGCCATGGCCGCCGCCCACCGCGAGGGCCTCTCCCACCTCCGGCTCACGCCGAGCGCGGTCCTGCGCAGTTCCACCGGTCAGTACCGGATTCGCGGCCTGGCCGTGAACGCCGCCCTGCGCGGCATCACGGCCGAGCGTCCCCAGCGCAGCGACACCGAGGCCATCGGCGCCCTGCTGTACGCGGCGCTCACCCAGCGCTGGCCGTACGAGAGCGACGCCTACGGCCTCTCCGGGCTTCCCAAGGGCGTCGGCCTGCTCCCCCCCGACCAGGTGCGCGCGGGCGTCCACCGGGGGCTCTCCGAGATCGCCATGCGCGCCCTCGTCAACGACGGGGCCACCGCCTCGCGTCAGGAGCCGCCCTGCACCACACCGGACGAGCTGGCCAGGGCCGTGGCCGCGATGCCCCGCGTGAAGCCGCCGGAGCCCGAGTTCACTGCTCCTCCCGAATACCAGCACACGACGTATCAGCAGGGGTCGTACGGGCGCCAGCAGCCCCATCCGGCCGTCACCCAGCCCGCCGCCGTCCCGCCGCCCCCGCTGCAGAGCCGTACCGGCAGGGCGCTGAAGTGGACCGTCTCGGCCCTCTTGATCGCCGCTCTGGGGCTGGGCAGCTGGCAGATCGCCGACCGGCTCCTGGGGGCGAAGGAGGCCCCGAAGGTCCCGGACACGGCACCGACGGTCATGTCCGACGAGAAGCCCGTTCCGCCCAAGCCGGTCTCCATCTCCTCCGCGCACGACTTCGACCCGCTGGGCAACGGGGTGGAGAAGCCCCAGGCCATACCGAACGCCTACGACGGGGACCCCAGCACCTTCTGGCACACCGACAGCTACTACACCGCCCACTTCGGCGGGCTGAAGAAGGGCGTGGGGCTCGTCCTGGACCTGGGCAGGACACAGAAGATCAGCTCGGTCGATCTCTCGTTCCTGGGGCGCACCTCGGTGGAACTGCGGACCGCTCCCGCCGACGCCGCCTCGGCGCCCTCCATGCCCGGCCGGTTCACCACCCGGGCGTCCGGGACCGGCGACAACGTGACGCTGAAGCCCACCGCACCGGTCACCACCCGCTACGTTCTGATCTGGCTCACCGAGCTGCCCGCCAACGACGGTGGTTTCCGCGGCAAGCTGAGGGAAATCAAGATCCTGGGCTGACGACCGCGCAGGGGAGGGGGCTCACCGTTGGACGAACCGACAGACGAGACCGCCGACGACCGGGAGCTCCTGGCCCGTCACGTCGCCGGGCACCCCGATGCCTTCGGTGAGCTCGTACGGAGACACCGCGACCGCCTGTGGGCCGTGGCCCTGCGCACCCTGGGGGACCGCGAGGAGGCCGCCGACGCCGTTCAGGACGCCCTCCTCTCGGCCTTCCGGGCCGCCCACACCTTCCGGGGCCAGTCGGCCGTCACGACCTGGCTCCACCGGATCACGGTGAATGCCTGTCTCGACCGGGCACGGAAGACCGCCTCCCGCAGGACCTCGCCGGTCGTCGACGACGACCGCTTCGAGCAGCTCCTCGCCCCCCACGAATCCGCGGAGGCGCCCGCGGAGCGCCAGGACCTCCACCGCGAGGTCCTGGCCGCGCTCGCCTCGATCCCCGCCGACCAGCGGGCCGCCCTCGTCCTCGTCGACATGCAGGGGTACCCCGTCGCGGAGGCGGCCCGCATCCTCGGCGTTCCCGCCGGGACCGTGAAGAGCCGGTGCGCACGTGGCCGGGCACGCCTGCTGCCGCTGGTCACTCATCTGCGCACGGGCACCGTGAGTAGCCGGGCCGCCGAAGGGGGAAGGAACCGGACGCCGGGGACATCCGTCCCAGCGGTGCCGGGTCCGACGGATACCGGATCGACCGATCCAGCTGCTGTGAAGGGCGGAGGTGGGCGCACGTGACTTCCACGGCCGACAGGGCTGACACCACACAGCACCCGGACGTCTCGGAGATCTCCGACCTGACCGAGGGACTTCTCCCGCCGAGCCGGTCGGCGGCCGTACGCCGGCATGTGGAGGACTGCTCCCTCTGCGGAGACGTGAAGACCTCCCTGGAGGAGATCCGAGGACTGCTCGGTACCCTGCCCGGCCCGCCCCGGATGCCCGCCGAGATCGCGGGGCGGATCGACGCCGCCCTCGCCGCCGAAGCCCTCCTCGACGCCATCTCGCCGGGCGAGGGCGACAGTGCGCCCGTTTCACGTGAAACATCGCGTCCTTACGAGAAGGCGACGCCCGCCCCGAGCACGCCCCGGTCCGCCGGGCGTCCTCGGGCCTCCGCCGGACCGGGGCGCCCCGGTGTTCCCCGACGTCGCCGGATCGCCCTGCTCACCGCGGTCGGTGCCGCCTTCGGAGCCGTGGCCCTCGGAACGAGCCTGTACCTCGGCCAGGCGGACACCGCGACCACCGCGGGAGTGGCGACCGGCACGAAGAAGGCCGAGGCGTTCACCGAGGCCGCTCCGGGCACCTTCTCCGGGTCGGCGGTCGAGGATCGGGTCCACGACCTCCTCACCGGCGAGAAGAGCCCGAGAACCCCTCAGGACGTCGCACCCGAATCGTTGTCCTCGGGCACCGGAACAGTGGCTCCCCGGCGGAGCAGGGACGGGGCCGCACCCGGCTGTGTCCTGGCCGGCACCGGACGCGCCGATCCGGTACTGGGCCAGGAGCGGGGTGAGTACCGGGGGACACCCGCCTATCTGCTCGTCCTCCCGGACCCCGCCGACCCCACGCGGGTCCGGGCCTATGTGATCGACGCCTCCTGCGCCGACCGGCCGTCGACGGCCGGAACTCCCGCCGCTGAAGTTCTGCTCAGCCGGACGTACCCGCGCTCCTGAGCCGCTTTCCTCGCCGTCCACGTGCCGCGCGGCGCTCCCGGGAATGCACGCCCCTTAGGATCCGTTGGGTGGGGTGAGCGACCGAGACAACCGCCCCCCTAGGCAGTGGCAGTCCGCAGAGACGAGGAAGAAACCCGTGAGCGACGTCCGTAATGTGATCATCATCGGCTCGGGACCCGCGGGATACACCGCCGCGCTCTACACGGCCCGCGCGTCGCTGAAGCCCCTGGTCTTCGAGGGTGCGGTCACCGCCGGCGGTGCCCTGATGAACACGACCGAGGTCGAGAACTTCCCCGGTTTCCGCGACGGCATCATGGGCCCGGACCTGATGGACAACATGCGGGCCCAGGCGGAGCGCTTCGGCGCCGAGCTGGTTCCCGACGACGTCGTCGCCGTGGACCTGACCGGTGAGATCAAGACCGTCACCGACACCGCCGGCACCGTGCACCGCGCCAAGGCCGTGATCGTCACCACCGGTTCCCAGCACCGCAAGCTCGGTCTCCCCAACGAGGACACGCTCTCCGGCCGTGGTGTCTCCTGGTGCGCCACCTGCGACGGGTTCTTCTTCAAGGACCAGGACATCGCCGTCGTCGGCGGCGGCGACACCGCGATCGAGGAGGCCACCTTCCTCTCGCGCTTCGCCAAGTCCGTCACGATCGTCCACCGCCGGGACACCCTGCGCGCCTCGAAGGCCATGCAGGATCGCGCCTTCGCCGACCCGAAGATCTCCTTCGCCTGGGACAGCGAGGTCACCACGATCCACGGCGAGCAGAAGCTCAGCGGGTTGACCCTGCGCGACACGAAGACCGGCGTGACGCGTGAGCTTCCCGTCACCGGCCTCTTCATCGCCGTGGGCCACGACCCCCGGACCGAACTCTTCAAGGGCCAGCTCGACCTGGACGACGAGGGCTACCTGAAGGTGGCCGCTCCGTCGACGCGCACGAACCTCCCGGGCGTCTTCGGTGCCGGCGACGTCGTCGACCACACCTACCGCCAGGCCATCACGGCCGCCGGCACCGGTTGCTCCGCCGCCCTCGACGCCGAGCGCTTCCTGGCCGCCCTCGCCGACACCGAGAAGGTCGCCGAGCCCGAGAAGCTGGCCGAGACCCCCGTGGTCTGACCCACGCCTGCTCCCCCACCCACACCCCGCGATATCAAGGAGGCCGCTGTGGCCCTCAAGACTGTGACCGACGCTTCCTTCGAAGAGGACGTCCTCAAGAGCGACAAGCCCGTTCTGGTGGACTTCTGGGCCGAGTGGTGCGGCCCGTGCCGCCAGATCGCCCCGTCGCTGGAGGCCATCGCCGCCGAGCACGGTGAGATCGAGATCGTGAAGCTCAACATCGACCAGAACCCGGCCACGGCCGCCAAGTACGGCGTCATGTCCATTCCGACGCTGAACGTCTACCAGGGTGGCGAGGTCGTGAAGACCATCGTCGGCGCCAAGCCGAAGGCGGCCATCCTGCGCGACCTGGAGGGCTTCGTCGAGCCCACCAAGGCCTGACCCCCTGCGTTGTTTCACGTGAAACGTCCGTATGAATGTTTCACGTGAAACAGGAGCGGCCCGCCCCCCTGGGGGCGGGCCGCTTTCGCGTTCCGGGTCGGTTCGCAGGTGCGTCGTCACAGGGGGCGCAGGGCGGGTTCCTTCTGCACGGCGCCGAGCAGCCGGTCCAAGGCCATCTCGACGTCCTCTTTCCAGGAAAGCGTCGTCCTGAGTTCCAGCCTCAGCCGGGGAAAGGCGTGATGCGGCCTGACGGTCTTGAAACCCACGGCCAGCAGGTGATCGGCCGGCAGCACGCAGGCCGGCTCCTTCCAGCGGGCGTCCCCGAACGCCTCGATCGCCTTGAAGCCCCGTCTCATCACGTCCTTGGCCACCGTCTGCACCATCACCCTGCCCAGCCCCTGCCCCTGGTAGCCGGGCATGATCCAGGCCGTCATCAACTGCACGGCGTCCGCCGCCACGGGACTCGTCGGAAAGGCGGTCGATCGTGGCACGTAGGCCGGAGGAGCGTAGAGGACGTAACCGACCGGCACTTCGTCCACATAGACCACTCGGCCGCATGAGCCCCACTCCAGGAGCACGGCCGAGATCCAGGACTCCTTCTCCACCTCCGGGTGCCCCGACTCCACCGCGGCCTCGCCGCTGACCGGGTCGAGCTCCCAGAAGACACAGGAGCGACACCGCGTGGGGAGGTCCGGAAGGTTGTCCAGCGTGAGCGGTACGAGCCGTCGCCCCACGGCCGATCCTCGCTTCCCTCGCCTTCGCGCACGGATACGCCTCTTGAAATCGTATCGACCGGGCGATCAGGAGGACACCGCATCCAGGCAAAGGGCGGGCCGGGCTCCGGTGAGGCCGGAGCCCGGCCCGCCCCCGGGGTGGTGCCGGTGAGGTGCGGGCGTCAGCCCGCCGCGCTCCGCTCGGCGCTCTTCTGCTCCAGGACCCGTCCCTCGCCGGGAGCCAGGGTCGAGAGGATGCGTTCGAGGTCGTCCATCGAGGCGAACTCGACGACGATCTTGCCCTTCTTCTGTCCCAGGTCGACCTTCACCCGGGTCTCGAAGCGGTCCGAAAGCCGGGTGGCCAGGTCCGTGAGAGCGGGCGAGACGCGGCTTCCGGCACGCGGCTTCCTCGGCCTGGCCGTCTCGGCGGGCTCCTCGGAGTCCATGAGGCTCACGATCTCCTCGACCGTGCGCACCGAAAGCCCTTCGGCGACGATCCGGGCGGCCAGCTTGTCCTGGGCCTCCTGGTCCTCCACGCCGAGCAGGGCGCGCGCATGGCCGGCGGAGAGCACCCCGGCGGCCACGCGGCTCTGTACCGGGGGAGAGAGCCGCAGCAGACGCAGCGTGTTGGTGATCTGCGGGCGGGACCTGCCGATCCGGTCCGCGAGCTGGTCATGGGTGCAGCCGAAGTCCTTGAGCAGCTGCTCGTAGGCGTGTGCCTCTTCGATCGCGTTCAGCTGGGCCCGGTGAAGGTTCTCCAGCAGGGCGTCCAGGAGCATCTTCTCGTCGTCGGTCTCCCGGACGATCGCCGGAATCCGCTCGAGGCCCGCCGTCGTGGAGGCCCGCAGACGGCGCTCGCCCATGACGAGCTCATAGCGGTCGCCGTCGGTCTTCCGCACGACCACGGGCTGGAGCAGGCCCACCTCCTTGATGGAGACGACCAGCTCCGCGAGGGCGTCCTCGTCGAAGATCTGCCGCGGCTGGTGCCGGTTCGGCACGATGGACTCGATCGGGATCTCGGTGAAGTACGCCCCGGCGGGGGGCTTCGGCTCGGCCGTCTTCACCGACCCGGTCCACGCCCCCGCCGACTCGGGGGACGGAGCGCTCTGCGGGATCAGCGAACCGAGTCCCCGCGGCCCCAATCCCCTACGTCGCTCACTCACTGGATTCCCTCCGACATGCTGCGCTGATGGTTCTGGTACCCCACACGTGCGTGCTGGGCGTCGTAGTTCACGGTGACGCCCCGGAGGGCGATCTCACGAGCCGCTTCGATGTACGACAGGGCACCGCTGGAACCCGGATCGTAGGTGATCACCGTCTGACCGTAGCTCGGCGCCTCCGAGATGCGGACGGACCGGGGGATGCTGGTCCGCAGCACCTCTTCGCCGAAATGGGTCCGCACCTCTTCGGCGACCTGCGAGGCAAGCCTCGTGCGTCCGTCGTACATGGTGAGAAGGATCGTCGAGACGTGGAGGGTGGGGTTGAGGTGCCCCCGGACCAGCTCGACGTTCTTCAGGAGCTGTCCCAGTCCTTCGAGGGCGTAGTACTCGCACTGAATGGGGATCAGCACCTCGGCCCCCGCCACCAGGGCGTTGACCGACAGCAGGCCGAGCGAGGGCGGGCAGTCGATGAGGATGTAGTCCAGCGGCTGTTCATACGCCTGGATCGCCCGCTGGAGACGGCTTTCGCGTGCCACCAGCGACACCAGTTCGATCTCCGCTCCGGCGAGATCGATGGTGGCGGGGGCACAGAAGAGCCCTTCGACGTCCACCACGGGCTGCACCACTTCGGAGAGCGGCCTGCTGTCCACCAGGACGTCGTAGATCGAGGGGACATCGGCATGGTGATCGATGCCGAGGGCCGTGGAGGCGTTGCCCTGCGGGTCCAGGTCGATGACCAGGACGCGGGCACCGTGCAGTGCCAGGGAGGCGGCGAGGTTGACCGTCGTGGTCGTCTTGCCCACGCCGCCCTTCTGGTTGGCGACCACCATCACGCGCGTCCGGGCCGGACGGGGAAGACCCTCGCCGGCACGGCCCAGTGCCTCTGCCGCCAGCTGAGCGGCGCGCCCCACGGGGGTGTCGTCCATCGGGGGAGGTGTTTCACGTGAAACGTCTTCCCCCGCCGATTCGGTTCGGGGACCGGGGACCGGGTCGGTCATCGGTCCCGCGATGTTGGCGTCGGACCGCAAGGATTCACTCTCCTCGGCTTCGGGCTCGCGATGAGGAGAGCCTGCCATGCTTTCGGGGTCACGAACCAGCGAGGTAGGTGGTTCTGTGGAGGAATCCACCTCTGTGGACATCTCCACCACCCGCGCGGGTGGATTCACACGGGGTCGGCGGTCCCGGGGGGCGGTGACCGCGCGACCACGGTCGATGATCCCCTGCAGCATTGAGCGATGTTTCACGTGAAACACCATGCCCCTGCCGTCCGACCGGGGCCGGACGACACTCCGAAATGGTACGTAAGGGACGGATCAGCGACGACGACGCGTCTTGCTCGTGCGGGCGGCCTTGGCCCGCTTGGCCGCGAACCGCACACCGCCGGGGCTCTCGCCGACCTCCACCCGGACGACCGTGGACAGCGGGTCGACGACTCCCTCGCCCACCTGCAGGACCGACGTCGCCACCACGCCGAGCCGGGAGAGCGCGGCACGGGCCCCGTCGAGCTCCTCCTGCGCGGTGTCGCCCTTGAGGGCCAGCATCTCTCCGTACGGACGCAGCAGAGGGACGCCCCAGCCGGCCAGCCGGTCCAGCGGGGCCACCGCCCGAGCCGTCACCACGTGCACCGGGGTGATCTTGCCGAGCATCTCCTCCGCCCGCCCCCGAACCACGGTCACATGATCGAGTCCGAGCAGTTCGACGACCTCCTGGAGGAAGTTCGTCCGGCGCAGAAGCGGCTCCAGAAGCGTGATCTTCAGGTCCGGCCGGACCAGCGCCAGCGGAATGCCGGGGAGCCCGGCGCCCGACCCGACATCGCAGACGGTGACGCCCTCGGGGACGACCTCCGAGAGGACGGCACAGTTCAGCAGGTGGCGCTCCCAGAGCCGGGGGACCTCGCGCGGGCCGATCAGGCCGCGCTTCACACCCGCGTCCGCGAGGAGCTCCGCGTACCGAACGGCCTCCGGGAAGTACTCGCCGAAGACTGTCCGCGCCTGCTCCGGCGCCTCGGGGAGCTCCGCTGCCTCCGTCACGGGAACCGTCCTTCCGTACCGCACCCGTGGGTGCGAGCGCACTGTGGTGGCTGAGTGTTCAGGCTGACAAAGATCGGCCCCGCCTGCGAACAGACGGGGCCGAGACTACGTGAGGGGTCAGGCCGGGAGCACGACGACGAAGCGCTGCGGCTCCTCGCCCTCGGACTCGCTGCGCAGACCGGCGGCGGCGATCGCGTCGTGCACGACCTTGCGCTCGAACGGCGTCATCGGGTCGAGCTTGACCGGCCGGCCGCTCGACTTCACGTCGGCGGCGGCCTTGGCACCCAGTTCGGCCAGCTCGGAGCGCTTCTTGGCCCGGAAGCCGGCGATGTCGAGCATCAGACGGCTGCGGTCGCCGGTCTCCCGGTGCACCGCCAGGCGGGTCAGCTCCTGGAGCGCCTCCAGCACCTCGCCGTCACGGCCCACGAGCTTCTGGAGGTCACGGCCGCTGGAGTCGCTGATGATCGAGACCGCGGCCCGGTCCGCCTCGACGTCCATGTCGATGTCGCCGTCGAGGTCGGCGATGTCGAGCAGACCTTCGAGGTAGTCGGCCGCGATCTCGCCCTCCTGCTCCAGGCGGGACAGGGTGTCGCCACCCTCGGCGGCGACAGAGGTGGTGCCTTCCGTCACGGACGGACTCCTTCTTGCGTCGGGTGGCTTACTTCTTGGACGACGGGTGCTTGGGCCGCTGCTGGCCCTTGCGCTGACCGGCCTTGCCCTGCTGGCGGGAGCCACCGGAGTTGGCGCGGCTCGGACGTGCGGGCTTGTCGGCCTGGGCCTCGTCCTTCGCTCCGCCGGCGGTACCGGTCCCGGCCGGGCCCTCGGGCTTCTTCTCGAGCGAGGTGACCGGCTTCGTGTCGGCCGGCTCGGAGGCTTCCTCGGCGTCCTTCACCGCGGCCTGCTGGGCGGCGGCCTGGCGCTGGGCCTTAGTCTGGCGCTTGGGCTGCTGACGCCTGGCGACGGCAGCGCCCTCGGCCTCGGCCGTGATCGTGTCGCTCTTGATCACGCTGCCGTCGGGCTGGGCGGCGAAGCCCGCCTTGGAGAGGCCCACGAAGAAGCGACGCTCGTTCTCGTTGCGGTCCCCGCCCTTGGCGACGATGACCTTGACGATGTTCTTCCGGCGACGGCCGCGGACCTCGCCGTGGTGGACGACGCTCTTCAGGAGGCGCTGGAGGTAGGCGTCCTGGGCCTTGCTGCCCGGGGTC
The DNA here is from genome assembly GCF_042892575.1 of Streptomyces sp. NPDC001744. Classification (NCBI taxonomy): domain Bacteria; kingdom Bacillati; phylum Actinomycetota; class Actinomycetes; order Kitasatosporales; family Streptomycetaceae; genus Streptomyces; species Streptomyces sp. NPDC001744. The sequence goes on along the minus strand of NZ_JBIAUG010000014.1, from coordinate 169,380 downwards.
GGGTTCTGGTTGATCACGTACATCTGCTGGCCCATGGTCCACACGTTGGTGGTCAGCCAGTAGACGAGGACACCGACGGGGAAGTTGATGCCCATGACGGCGAAGATCACCGGGAAGATGTACATGAGCATCTTCTGCTGCTGCATGTACGGGGTCTTCACCGACAGGTCGACGTTCTTCATCATCAGCTGGCGCTGGGTGAAGAACTGCGAGGCCGACATCATGATGATCATGACCGCGGTGACGACGCGGACATCGGTCAGCGACGCCTGCAGCGCGGCGACCTTCTCGGCGCTGTCCGTGAACTTGGCCGCCAGCGGGGCACCGAAGATGTGGGCCTGACGGGCGCTCTCCAGGAGCGGGCCGTCGATCTTGCCGATCTCCTTGCCCGACGCGATCGCGGAGAGCACGTGGTAGAGGGCGAAGAAGAACGGCGACTGCGCCAGGATGGGAAGGCACGAGGAGAGCGGGTTGGTGCCCGTCTCCTTGTACAGCTTCATCATCTCTTCGGACTGGCGCTGCTTGTCGCTCTTGTAGCGCTCCTGGATCGCCTTCATCTTCGGCTGGAGCGCCTGCATGTTCCGCGTCGACTTGATCTGCTTCACGAAGAGCGGGATCAGGCAGATGCGGATCAGCACCACCAGGGACACGATGGACAGACCCCAGGCCCAGCCCGTGTCAGGGCCGAAGATCGCCCCGTACATCTTGTGGAACTGGACGATGACCCAGGAAACGGGCCAGGTGATGAAGCTGAACAGACTGGCAATCGTGTCCACTAATCAGGCTCCTTGAGCATTGGGCGAGGTCTCTGCGGCCGGGCTCGTCTCGGCGGTGGACCCGCCCTTGTCGCCGCGCAGCGCGTTCCGCAGCATCTCGTGCCAGCGGGGGCGCTTGCGCGGGGGAACGTGGTCCACGCCGCCGGGCGACCACGGATTGCACCGCAGGATGCGCCAGGCGGTCAGGGCTGTGCCCTTGATCGCGCCATGCCGGTCGATGGCCGTGAATCCGTAGCGGGAACACGACGGGTAGTACCGGCAGACGGGCCCCAGGAGGGGGCTGATCGTCCACTGGTACAGCTTGATGAGGGCCAGCAGCGGGTACTTCATCGCGCGCCCCCTCCCAGGAGCCGCTGAAGAGCGGCGTCCAGGTCTCGGGCCAGCTGTGCGTGATCGGCGTCGCCGGCTCCGGGCAACGCCCGTACGACCACCAGGCTACCGGGGGGAAGGACGGGAAGTCGGTCGCGGACGAGATGGCGCAGACGACGCTTCACCTGGTTGCGTACGACCGCACCGCCCACGGCCTTGCTCACGACGAAACCCGCACGCGTCGGGGGAGCGCTCTCCCCAGGCGCGTGCGGGTCCGTTGCACCGCTGCGTAGGTGGACGACGAGGAGTGGGCGACCGGCCCGGCGTCCTCGACGTACCGCGGTGGCGAAGTCCTCGCGCCGCCTCAGCCGATTCTCGGTAGGCAGCACGTCATGACCTGTTTAAGTGGATCAGGCGGACAGGCTCGCGCGACCCTTGCCACGGCGGTTCGCCAGGATGGCGCGGCCGGCACGGGTGCGCATGCGCAGACGGAAGCCGTGGGTCTTCGCACGACGACGGTTGTTCGGCTGGAAGGTGCGCTTGCTCACTCGGGGGCTCCAGAAATGATTCGGGTGGTGGCGGGACATCGCCTGGCTGTCACCGTGCGCCCACGAGAAGCTCGCAATACGCCCGAGTGCACCGCTTCGCGACCACGGAACGTGATCTTTGCCCATCGGAGGCAGGCGGCAGCAGCCATCGACAACTCGACTTGGTTACGGTACGCGTGGCTACGCCATCCGGTCAAACCGGCTCGTTGCCGTCCCCCATTGTGCACAGCCTGTGGACAACAACTTGAACCGTGTCAGTCGACCCGACTACCGTGGGCGGACTCCACAATCTTTTCCGTTCTGTCCTCACCTGTCCTCGACGGACCGGTCCTGCGGACTTCGATCCACCGTCCCCGAAAACCACACCATCGTGGGACCTGCGAGAAAGCGTGCCCCGTGGCTGACGTACCTGCCGATCTTGCCGCAGTGTGGCCGCGGGTCCTGGAACAGCTCCTCGCCGAGGGCCAGCAGGGCATCGAGCCCAAGGACAAGCAGTGGATCGAGCGCTGTCAGCCGCTCGCCCTGGTCGCCGACACGGCCCTGCTCGCCGTGCCCAACGAATGGGGCAAGCGCGTCCTGGAGGGCCGGCTCGCCCCGCTGATCAGCGAGACCCTGAGCCGCGAGTGCGGCCGGCCGATCCGGATCGCGATCACCGTCGACGACTCCGTCGGGGAGCAGACACCGCCGTCGCCCCCCGCACAGCAGTCGCAGCGGCCCCGCTACGACGAGCGCGACCGCTCCGAGCCGTACGAGAAGTACGAGGGCTACGGACACCGGCCGATGCCCGACGACGGACTGCCGGCCGCACGTCCGGCCTACCCGGACTACTCCTCGCCCCAGCGGCCCGACCCCGGGGCCTGGCCGCGCGCCCAGGAGGACCTCTCCTGGCAGCAGCCGCGGCTCGGCGGCTACCAGGAGCGCGCCCCGTACACCGGCCCCGAGCAGTCCCGGCAGTCCCGTTACGACGAGCCCTCCCGCGGCTACGAGCAGCAGCGGCCCGAGCGCGCCGAGCTGCCCGAACCGCAGGGGCACGGCGCTCGCCCCGGCCCCCGGCCGGGCGGCGGACCGGGCCCCGGTTCCACGGGCGGCGGGCACGGCTCCCCGTCCTCCGGGCAGGGCGCGGGCGCCCCGGGCGAGCAGCACGCGCGCCTGAACCCCAAGTACCTCTTCGACACCTTCGTCATCGGTTCCTCGAACCGGTTCGCGCACGCGGCCGCCGTCGCGGTGGCCGAGGCGCCGGCGAAGGCGTACAACCCCCTCTTCATCTACGGGGAGTCGGGCCTCGGCAAGACCCACCTGCTGCACGCGATCGGGCACTACGCGCGGAGCCTCTACCCGGGCACGCGCGTGCGGTACGTGAGCTCCGAGGAGTTCACCAACGAGTTCATCAACTCGATCCGCGACGGCAAGGGCGACACCTTCCGCAAGCGCTACCGGGACGTGGACATCCTGCTCGTCGACGACATCCAGTTCCTGGCGAGCAAGGAGTCGACGCAGGAGGAGTTCTTCCACACCTTCAACACCCTGCACAACGCGAACAAGCAGATCGTGCTCTCCTCGGACCGGCCGCCCAAGCAGCTGGTGACCCTGGAGGACAGGCTCCGCAACCGCTTCGAGTGGGGCCTCACCACCGACGTGCAGCCGCCCGAGCTGGAGACGCGCATCGCGATCCTCCGCAAGAAGGCGGTGCAGGAGCAGCTCAACGCCCCGCCGGAGGTGCTGGAGTTCATCGCCTCCCGGATCTCGCGGAACATCCGCGAGCTGGAGGGCGCGCTGATCCGGGTGACGGCCTTCGCGAGCCTCAACCGGCAGCCGGTGGACCTGGGGCTCACCGAGATCGTGCTCAAGGACCTGATCCCGGGCGGGGAGGACAGCGCCCCCGAGATCACCGCCCCCGCGATCATGGCCGCCACCGCCGACTACTTCGGCCTGACGGTGGAGGACCTCTGCGGTTCCTCGCGCAGCCGCGTCCTGGTGACGGCCCGGCAGATCGCCATGTACCTGTGCAGGGAGCTGACGGACCTGTCGCTGCCCAAGATCGGCGCGCAGTTCGGCGGGCGCGACCACACGACGGTGATGCACGCGGACCGGAAGATCCGCGCCCTGATGGCGGAGCGGCGCTCCATCTACAACCAGGTCACCGAGCTGACCAACCGCATCAAGAACGGCTGACACGGGCCGCCACGGCCGTGCGGGGCGCCCCGGGAGACCTCCCGGGGCGCCCTTCGGCGTTTCCGGGGGCCGGTGGTTCCGGTTCCGGGTGACCTCCGGAAGCCGGCCGGTGGAGGCCGCCCGGAGCCGGAACCGACGTCTCGGGACTCCGCCGGCCTCACGCGTCCCTCCCGCCGCCGCGCCGCGCCCGACCCTCCCGTCCCGGCGCCTTCCCGGCAGTGGATCCGAGGGGGGCGGGACGGCGGAACAGTGCCTCGACGGGGCCGCGGAGGCCGGTGCGCGGAGTGTGCACAGGGTGGGGACCGGCCAGGGGTGTTCGATTGCGCGGTTCCGCTGGCGGGTTCTCCACAGAGTGCGGGATGATCACCCGTCCACAGGGTGGGGACTGCCAAGTTATCCGGATTTTGTCCACAGGGCCGGTGGCTGGCAGGACGTCGGGCCAGCTCAGACCCCTGGGGAATTGTTGGAAAAGTTTCTCCACAGCCTGTGGATGAAGTTTTCGTCCACAGGGGGCCTTCAGGGTTGTCCACCGGCCGCCCACAGGGAGGGGGCTGTTGCCCACAGCTTCTCCACAGCCCTGTCCACTGTTCGGCAACGAAACACCCCTCCTCACCTCGAAGAGTGAAAGCCGTCACACCAAGGGAGACGATTGGGCTGTGGGCAACCGGGGTAAAGCTGGGGACGGTGCTGGGGAGAAGTCCCCGTGGCCTGTGTATGGGGTGTGCAGAACTTTCGGGTGTCCACAGAAGCCCCGAGTTGTCCACCGGTTCCACCCACAGGCGCGGTGGACAAAAAACTGGGCCTGACCTGCGCAGACGGGGTTATCCACGGTTTCCACAGGCCCTACTACTACTTCCACCTAGAGTTAGCCCGGAATCCGCTTCGAAGTGGGACCTGTGCACAACTCGGCGCCGGAGCCCCGGCCGCCCCTCGACGCGACTTGACCCCGAGCAGCACCGAGTGTCGGCGGCGTACGTCAGACTGGATCCCGCAGTCGACGAAGAGCCAGCAACAGCAGGAGGCGGTTCCGGTGAAGATCCGGGTGGAGCGCGATGTACTCGCGGAGGCGGTGGCCTGGGTGGCCCGCAGCCTCCCGGCCCGTCCGCCGGCGCCCGTACTCGCGGGCCTTCTGCTGAAGGCCGAGGACGGCGCCCTGAGCTTCTCGAGCTTCGACTACGAGGTCTCCGCGCGGGTCTCCGTCGAGGCCGAGGTCGAGGAGGACGGCACCGTCCTCGTCTCCGGTCGCCTGCTCGCCGACATCTGCCGCGCCCTCCCCAACCGTCCCGTGGAGATCTCCACAGACGGTGTACGGGCGACCGTGGTCTGCGGCTCCTCCCGCTTCACCCTCCACACCCTGCCTGTGGAGGAGTACCCGGCACTGCCGGAGATGCCCACCGCGACGGGCACCGTCCCCGGTGAGGTCTTCGCCTCCGCCGCCGCGCAGGTGGCCATCGCCGCCGGCCGTGACGACACGCTGCCCGTCCTCACCGGTGTGCGCATCGAGATCGAGGGCGACACGGTCACCCTGGCCTCCACCGACCGCTACCGCTTCGCGGTCCGCGAGTTCCTGTGGAAGCCGGAGTCCCCGGACGCCTCCGCGGTCGCCCTGGTGCCCGCGAAGACCCTCCTGGACACCGCCAAGGCGCTCACCAGCGGTGACACAGTCACCCTGGCGCTCTCGGGCTCCGGCAAGGGCGAGGGCCTCATCGGCTTCGAGGGCGCGGGCCGCCGCACCACCACCCGGCTGCTCGAGGGCGACCTGCCGAAGTACCGGACGCTCTTCCCCACCGAGTTCAACTCGGTCGCGGTGATCGAGACCGCCCCCTTCGTCGAGGCCGTCAAGCGCGTCGCCCTGGTGGCCGAGCGCAACACCCCGGTCCGGCTGAGCTTCGAGCAGGGCGTGCTCATCCTGGAAGCGGGCTCCAGCGACGACGCACAGGCTGTGGAGAGGGTCGACGCCCAGCTGGAGGGCGACGACATCTCGATCGCCTTCAACCCGACCTTCCTGCTCGACGGCCTGAGCGCGATCGACTCCCCGGTCGCCCAGCTCTCCTTCACCACCTCCACCAAGCCGGCGCTGCTCAGCGGCAGGCCGGCCGTCGACGCCGAGGCGGACGAGGCGTACAAGTACCTGATCATGCCGGTGCGCCTCAGCGGCTGACGCCGTCGGCCCGGGGGCCGGAGCCGTCCCCCGGGAGGGGGCGAAGCCCCGGCGGTCCCGGGCCTCCGGGGCTTCGCCTGAGCGGCCGACCCCACAGGTGTGCACCCGCGTCCGGGCGTAGGCTCGGACGCGGGTACGAACCGCACACGACGCTTAAGGAATCTCTGATGGAGCTCGGTCTCGTCGGTCTCGGCAAGATGGGCGGCAACATGCGCGAGCGCATCCGCCGCGCAGGCCACACCGTCATCGGATACGACCGCAACCCGGACCTCGCCGATGTCCACAGCCTCGAAGAGCTTGTGAACAAGCTCAAGGGCCCCCGTGTCGTGTGGGTCATGGTCCCGGCCGGTGCCGCGACCCAGTCCACCATCGACGAGCTGGCCGAGCTGCTCTCCCCCGGCGACGTCGTCGTCGACGGCGGCAACTCGCGCTGGACGGACGACGAGAAGCACGCCGAGGAGCTGGCCGCCAAGGGCATCGGCTTCGTCGACTGCGGCGTCTCGGGCGGCGTGTGGGGCCTGGAGAACGGCTACGCGCTGATGTACGGCGGCGACGCCGAGAACGTGGCGAAGGTCCAGCCGGTCTTCGACGCGCTCAAGCCCGAGGGCGACTTCGGCTCGGTCCACGCGGGCAAGGTCGGCGCCGGCCACTTCGCGAAGATGGTCCACAACGGCATCGAGTACGCCATGATGCAGGCGTACGCCGAGGGCTGGGAGCTCCTGGAGAAGGTCGACTCCGTCACCGACGTGCGCGAGGTCTTCCGCTCCTGGCAGGAGGGCACGGTCATCCGCTCCTGGCTGCTCGACCTCGCGGTGAACGCGCTGGACGAGGACGAGCACCTGGACGGGCTGCGCGGCTACGCGCAGGACTCCGGCGAGGGACGGTGGACCGTCGAGGCCGCCATCGACAACGCCGTACCGCTGCCGGCGATCACCGCGTCGCTGTTCGCGCGGTTCGCCTCGCGGCAGGACGACTCCCCGCAGATGAAGATGATCGCCGCGCTGCGCAACCAGTTCGGTGGCCACGCGGTCGAGACGAAGAAGTAATCCACAGGCTGTGCACCCGGCGGTGCACGGCAGCCGGGGAAGGTCGGCGCCCAACCATGCACGTCACGCATCTGTCGCTGGCCGACTTCCGTTCCTACGCCCGGGTCGAGGTCCCGCTCGACCCGGGCGTCACCGCTTTCGTGGGCGCCAACGGCCAGGGCAAGACCAACCTGGTCGAGGCCGTCGGCTACCTCGCGACCCTCGGCAGCCACCGCGTCGCCTCCGACGCCCCGCTCGTGCGGATGGGGGCGGAGCGCGCGATCGTCCGGGCCGCCGTCACCCAGGGCGAGCGCTCCCAGCTGATCGAGCTGGAACTCAACCCGGGCCGGGCCAACCGCGCCCGTATCAACAGGTCCTCGCAGGTCAGACCGCGTGACGTCCTGGGGATCGTACGGACCGTGCTGTTCGCGCCCGAGGACCTCGCCCTGGTGAAGGGCGACCCCGGCGAACGCCGGCGCTTCCTCGACGACCTGATCACGGCGCGCGCGCCGCGCATGGCGGGCGTGCGCGCCGACTACGAGCGCGTGCTCAAGCAGCGCAACACCCTCCTGAAGTCGACCGCGATGGCCCGGCGGCACGGCGGCCGGGCCATGGACCTGTCGACCCTGGACGTCTGGGACCAGCACCTGGCCCGGGCGGGCGCCGAACTGCTCGCCCAGCGCCTCGACCTCGTCGGGGCGCTCCAGCCGCTCGCGGACAAGGCGTACGACCGGCTCGCGCCCTCCGGCGGGCCGGTCCTGCTGGAGTACCGGTCCTCCGCCCCCGGCGCCGGAAGCACGCGCGAGGAGCTGTACGAGCAGATGCTCGCCGCCCTCGCCGAGGTCCGCACGCAGGAGATCGAGCGGGGCGTCACGCTCGTCGGACCGCACCGGGACGAGCTGCTGCTCAAGCTCGGTGACCTGCCCGCGAAGGGGTACGCGAGCCACGGCGAGTCCTGGTCGTACGCGCTGGCGCTGCGGCTCGCCTCCTACGACCTGCTGCGGGCCGAGGGCAACGAGCCGGTCCTCGTCCTCGACGACGTCTTCGCCGAACTGGACGCGCGCCGGCGCGAACGGCTGGCGGAGCTGGTGGCGCACGGCGAGCAGGTCCTGGTGACGGCCGCCGTCGACGACGACGTGCCGGGCGTCCTGGCGGGGGCGCGGTACGCGGTGGCCGGAGGGACAGTGGAACGCGTATGACCGTGGAGCGCGGATGAGCGAGAAGAACCGTCCCCAGCCTGTGGACAGCGCCGTGGCCCCCGAACCCTCGGGCGTCGACCTCGCCCGGGTCGCGCTGCGCGCCGCCAAGGAGCAGGCGAAGGCGCGGGGTGCGGCCGCCCAGCAGAAGAAGCAGGCCCGGCGCGGCGGCGGGCTGCGTTCCGGCGCGCGTGCCGACGGGCGCGACCCGATGGCACTCGGTGCCGCGATCAACCGGCTGATCACCGAGCGGGGCTGGGAGACACCGGCTGCGGTCGGCGGGGTCATGGGCCGGTGGCCGCAGATCGTCGGCGAGGACCTGGCGAAGCACTGTGTACCGCTGAAGTTCGACGACGATCCGGACGCCCGGGTCCTCACCGTGCAGTGCGACTCGACCGCGTGGGCCACACAGCTGCGGCTCCTCGCGCCCCGTCTGGTGGCGCGGCTCAACGAGGACCTGGGGCACGGAACGGTACGGGTGATCAAGGTCCTGGGGCCGGGGGCGCCGAGGCGGGGCTACGGGCCGCTGCGGGCGCCGGGATCGGTGGGCCCCGGCGACACGTACGGCTGAGCACCCGGCCCGGCACCACCCCGGCGGCCCCGGTTCCGTCCCCTCGGGCCGCCGCGGCCGCCGTACCCGCCGTAGCCGCCTCGACCGCCTCGACCGCCGCGCCGGGCCGCGGCCGCCGTACCCGCCGCGGCCCGGCGCGGCCCGGCCCCCGGCCCAAGACACCGGGTCCGCCTCCGACCGCCGGCCCCCTCCGGACCACCGGGCCCACCCCGGACCGCCGGACGGCCCTCGGTCCCCGGACCGCACGCCCCCTCCGCCCGGCTCCCACCGGGCCCGCCCGGGGCCTCGCGAGGGGCGCGGACCACGCCCCGCGACAGGACCGGACCGGGTGCCCCCGGCGGGACCGGACCGGCCCCCCGCGACAGGACCGGACCGGATGCCCACAACGCGCTACGAGGCGAAGCGCTGGGTGGCCGTCAGGGGGCTCTGAAGCCCCTCCCCGGATATGGGGAGTCGTCTCGCTCCCGTCGAGGGCGGCACATGCGTACTCAGGTACCGGCAAACCCCCATGAGTGTCAGAGCTACCGGTAGACTGGAAGACAATCCCGCCACCCTGCGGAACATGTCGAACGACGCAGCCGCTCCCGTATGCCCGGAGAACGGCCTGTGCTGTGCCAGAAAGGGCGCTTCGTGGCCGATTCCGGCAATCCCAACGAGAACAACCAGTACACCGCCAGCAACATCCAGGTTCTCGAGGGCCTGGATGCCGTGCGCAAGCGCCCTGGCATGTACATCGGCTCGACCGGTGAGCGCGGTCTGCACCACATGGTGCAGGAGGTCGTCGACAACTCGGTCGACGAGGCCCTGGCCGGGCACGCGGACACCATCGACGTGACGATCCTCGCCGACGGCGGCGTGCGCGTCGTCGACAACGGCCGCGGCATCCCGGTGGGCATCGTCCCGTCCGAGGGCAAGCCGGCCGTCGAGGTCGTCCTGACCGTCCTGCACGCGGGCGGCAAGTTCGGCGGCGGCGGCTACGCGGTCTCCGGCGGCCTGCACGGCGTCGGCGTCTCGGTCGTGAACGCCCTGTCCACCAAGGTCGCCGTCGAGGTGAAGACCGACGGCCACCGCTGGACGCAGGAATACAAGATGGGCGCCCCGGTCGAGCCGCTCGCGCAGCACGAGGCGACCGACGAGCACGGCACCTCGGTGACGTTCTGGGCCGACCCGGACATCTTCGAGACCACCGACTACTCCTTCGAGACGCTCGCGCGCCGCTTCCAGGAGATGGCCTTCCTCAACAAGGGCCTCACCCTGACGCTGACGGACGAGCGCGAGTCCGCGAAGGCCACGGTCGGCGCCGACGACCCGGACGCGGAGGCGACCGCGCCCGAGGCCCGCACGGTGCGGTACCACTACGAGGGCGGCATCGTCGACTTCGTCAAGTACCTCAACTCGCGCAAGGGCGAGCTGATCCACCCCACGGTCATCGACATCGAGGCCGAGGACAAGGACCGGCTGCTCTCGGTCGAGATCGCGATGCAGTGGAACTCGCAGTACACCGAGGGGGTGTACTCCTTCGCGAACACGATCCACACCCACGAGGGCGGTACGCACGAGGAGGGCTTCCGCGCCGCGCTCACCGGTCTGGTGAACCGCTACGCGCGCGACAAGAAGCTGCTGCGCGAGAAGGACGACAACCTCTCGGGCGAGGACATCCGCGAGGGTCTGACCGCGATCATCTCGGTCAAGCTCGGCGAGCCCCAGTTCGAGGGCCAGACGAAGACCAAGCTCGGCAACACCGAGGCGAAGACCTTCGTGCAGAAGGTCGTCCACGAGCACCTGACCGACTGGTTCGACCGCAACCCGGTCGAGGCCGCGGACATCGTCCGCAAGTCGATCCAGGCGGCCACCGCCCGCGTCGCCGCCCGCAAGGCGCGCGACCTGACCCGCCGCAAGGGCCTGCTGGAGTCGGCGTCCCTGCCCGGCAAGCTGAGCGACTGCCAGTCGAACGACCCCACCAAGTGCGAGATCTTCATCGTCGAGGGCGACTCCGCCGGCGGTTCGGCCAAGTCCGGCCGCAACCCGATGTACCAGGCCATCCTGCCGATCCGCGGCAAGATCCTGAACGTCGAGAAGGCCCGGATCGACAAGATCCTCCAGAACACCGAGGTCCAGGCACTGATCTCCGCCTTCGGCACCGGCGTCCACGAGGACTTCGACATCGAGAAGCTCCGCTATCACAAGATCATCCTGATGGCGGACGCCGACGTCGACGGCCAGCACATCAACACCCTGCTGCTGACGTTCCTCTTCCGCTTCATGCGCCCGCTCGTCGAGGCCGGTCACGTCTACCTCTCCCGTCCGCCGCTCTACAAGATCAAGTGGGGCCGGGACGACTTCGAGTACGCCTACTCGGACCGGGAGCGCGACGCCCTGGTCGAACTGGGCAAGCAGAACGGCAAGCGGATCCGCGAGGACTCGATCCAGCGCTTCAAGGGCCTGGGCGAGATGAACGCCGAGGAGCTGCGCGTCACCACCATGGACGTGGACCACCGCGTGCTCGGCAAGGTCACGCTGGACGACGCCGCCCAGGCGGACGACCTCTTCTCGGTGCTGATGGGTGAGGACGTCGAAGCCCGGCGCTCCTTCATCCAGCGCAACGCCAAGGACGTCCGCTTCCTCGACATCTGAGTCGGTCCCCGCTGACCGTACGAAAGGACTGACGACCGGCCATGGCCGACCAGAACACTCCTGCCCCCGACGGCGACGACATCTCCCGTGCCGCCTCCGCCCTCACCGAGGAGGAGCGCGCGCTGAGGATCGAGCCCGTCGGGCTCGAGACCGAGATGCAGCGCTCGTACCTCGACTACGCGATGTCCGTCATCGTGTCCCGCGCGCTGCCCGACGTGCGGGACGGCCTCAAGCCCGTCCACCGGCGCGTGCTGTACGCGATGTACGACGGCGGCTACCGGCCCGAGAAGGGCTTCTACAAGTGCGCCCGCGTCGTCGGCGACGTCATGGGCACGTACCACCCGCACGGCGACTCCTCGATCTACGACGCGCTCGTCCGCCTCGCCCAGCCCTGGTCGATGCGCATGCCGCTGGTCGACTCCAACGGCAACTTCGGCTCCCCGGGCAACGACCCGGCCGCCGCCATGCGCTACACCGAGTGCAAGCTGGCGCCGCTGTCGATGGAGATGCTCCGCGACATCGACGAGGAGACCGTCGACTTCACGGACAACTACGACGGCCGCAACCAGGAGCCGACGGTCCTGCCGGCCCGGTTCCCGAACCTGCTCGTCAACGGCTCCGCCGGCATCGCCGTCGGCATGGCGACCAACATCCCGCCGCACAACCTGCGCGAGGTCGCGGCCGGCGCCCAGTGGGCCCTGGAGCACCCCGACGCGTCCCACGAGGAGCTGCTCGACGCGCTGATCGAGCGGATCAAGGGCCCCGACTTCCCGTCCGGCGCGCTCGTCGTCGGCCGCAAGGGCATCGAGGAGGCGTACCGCACCGGCCGAGGCTCCATCACGATGCGCGCGGTGGTCGAGGTCGAGGAGATCCAGAACCGCCAGTGCCTGGTGGTCACGGAGCTGCCGTACCAGACCAACCCGGACAACCTCGCGCAGAAGATCGCCGACCTGGTGAAGGACGGCAAGATCGGCGGCATCGCCGACGTCCGCGACGAGACCTCGTCCCGGACCGGCCAGCGCCTGGTCATCGTGCTCAAGCGCGACGCCGTCGCCAAGGTCGTCCTCAACAACCTGTACAAGCACACCGACCTCCAGACGAACTTCGGCGCGAACATGCTGGCGCTCGTCGACGGCGTGCCGCGCACCCTCTCGCTCGACGCGTTCATCCGCCACTGGGTGACGCACCAGATCGAGGTCATCGTCCGCCGGACCCGCTTCCGGCTGCGCAAGGCCGAGGAGCGCGCCCACATCCTGCGCGGTCTGCTCAAGGCGCTCGACTCGATCGACGACGTCATCGCGCTGATCCGGCGCAGCGACACGGTCGAGGCCGCCCGCGGCGGCCTGATGGGCCTGCTGAGCATCGACGAGATTCAGGCCAACGCGATCCTGGAGATGCAGCTCCGCCGCCTCGCCGCCCTGGAGCGCCAGAAGATCGTCGCCGAGCACGACGAGCTCCAGGCGAGGATCAACGAGTACAACGCCATCCTGGCCTCCCCGGAGCGCCAGCGGGCGATCGTCAGCGAGGAGCTGGCCGCGCTGGTCGAGCGGTTCGGCGACGACCGCCGCTCCAAGCTGGTGCCCTTCGACGGCGACATGTCCATCGAGGACCTGATCGCCGAGGAGGACATCGTCGTCACCATCACGCGTGGCGGCTACGTGAAGCGGACGAAGACCGAGGACTACCGCTCGCAGAAGCGCGGCGGCAAGGGCGTCCGGGGCACGAAGCTGAAGCAGGACGACATCGTCGACCACTTCTTCGTCTCCACCACCCACCACTGGCTGCTCTTCTTCACCAACAAGGGCCGGGTCTACCGGGCCAAGGCGTACGAGCTGCCGGACGCCGGCCGGGACGCCCGCGGCCAGCACGTGGCCAACCTCCTGGCCTTCCAGCCGGACGAGCAGATCGCCCAGATCCTGGCGATCCGCGACTACGAGGCCGCGCCCTACCTGGTGCTCGCCACCAAGGCCGGCCTGGTGAAGAAGACCGCGCTGAAGGACTACGACTCGCCCCGCTCGGGCGGCGTCATCGCGATCAACCTGCGCGAACTGGACAACGGTGCCGAAGGCCTCGCAGACGAGCTGATCGGCGCCGAGCTGGTCTCCGCCGAGGACGACCTGCTGCTCATCAGCAAGAAGGCGCAGTCGATCCGCTTCACCGCCACGGACGACGCGCTGCGTCCGATGGGACGCGCCACTTCGGGTGTCAAGGGGATGAGTTTCCGCGCGGACGACGAGCTGCTCTCGATGAATGTCGTCCGGCCCGGTACGTTCGTCTTCACCGCGACCGACGGCGGGTACGCCAAGCGCACCCCCGTCGACGAGTACCGCGTCCAGGGCCGTGGCGGCCTCGGCATCAAGGCCGCCAAGATCGTGGAGGACCGCGGATCGCTCGTGGGAGCGCTGGTGGTGGAGGAGACCGACGAGATCCTCGCCATCACGCTGTCCGGCGGTGTGATTCGTACGCGAGTCAATGAAGTCAGGGAGACCGGCCGTGACACCATGGGCGTCCAGCTGATCAACCTGGGCAAGCGCGACGCCGTCGTCGGCATCGCGCGGAACGCCGAGGCCGGCGGCGAGGACGACGAGATCGACGACGCCGACGGGGCCGAGGACATGGTCGAGGTGTCCGAGACCGGAGTGGTCGAGGGCGGGACAGCCGGGGGCACGGAGCCTCCGGCCGGGGAGCACGAGGAGTAAGACGTGAGTGGAGCCACGGGCGCCGGATCGGCGGCCGCCGGAGCTTCTGCAGGTGCTGGAGCGAACGGCGCCCGTGGCTCCGCCACGGACTCCCAGGGGGTTGCGGTGACGGACAACCGGGGGCAGCAGCCCCCGTACGAGACCTACAACGGGCCGCTGCCCGGCGAGCGCGCGGGCGCGCAGCAGTCGTCGGGCGGGCCCTACCATCCGCCGCAGGCGTACGGTGCTCCGGCGCCGGGCGGCAAGGGGGACGGGGCCGTGCGCCGGCCGCGCACCGGGGCGCGCACGACGCCCCGGACGCGCAAGGCGCGGCTGCGGGTGGCGAAGGCCGATCCGTGGTCGGTGATGAAGGTGAGCTTCCTGCTCTCCATCGCGCTGGGCATCTGCACGGTCGTGGCCGCCGCGGTGCTGTGGATGGTCATGGACGCCATGGGCGTCTTCTCGACGATCGGCGGGACGATCAGCGAGGCCACGGGCTCGAACGAGTCCAACGGCTTCGACCTGCAGTCCTTCCTGTCGCTGCCGCGGGTGCTGATGTTCACCTCGGTGATCGCCGTGATCGACGTGGTCCTGATGACCGCTCTGGCGACCCTGGGCGCGTTCATCTACAACCTGTCGGCCGGCTTCGTGGGCGGTGTGGAGCTGACGCTCGCCGAGGACGAGTAGGACGTGCGGGGCCGGCCCGGGGAACCGATTTTGGGACTGGCCCCCACGTGCGCTAATCTTCAGGAGTCAGCGCGCGGGACACACACCGCAGAGCGCGGCGGGGCTATAGCTCAGTTGGTTAGAGCGCATCCCTGATAAGGATGAGGCCACAGGTTCAAATCCTGTTAGCCCCACATTTTCGATCGGCCCGGACGGTTTCCCGTCCGGGCCGATTCCGTTTTCCCGGTTCCCGGGCGGTCGGGCCACGTCGTGGGTTTGAACCTCGTACAGGTCACCGATCGGTATCGGTCGATGTGTAGAGTGGGCGTCAGAAGTCTCCTACGTCAACGAAAGACGAGGTCGCGCGGTGAAGAAGCTTCTCCTGGTCGCACTGGCCGCCATCGGCGGGCTCCTCGTGTACCGCCAGATCCAGGCGGATCGCGCCGAGCAGGATCTGTGGACGGAGGCGACCGACTCCGTGCCCGCAGGTTCGGGTGTCTGAGAAGAGTTTTGTCTGGGGGTGAAGCCCCGGCCGCGCGCGAGCGGGCCGGGGCTTCGCTCTGTCCGGGGGGCGGTCCGGACCGGACCCCGCTCTCCCTGCATTTGCCTGAGCGAATAATTTGATTGCTTCAGCGAAGAGGAGGGGCGCGTGAGGAAGCGGTTCGGCCTCGGCCGGAGGGCGGGGGCCCTGATCGCGGCCGCCGCGGCGGTGGGAGCGGCGGCGCTGCCCGCCCAGGCCCGCACGGGCGGGGGGAGCACCGCCCCGTCGTACGCCTTCGACCCCGCGGCCCAGCGGGTGCGGGGGGCCGTGACCAGCTCGGACGCGGTACCGCTGACGGCGGGGCGGACCTACCGCGACACGCTCGCGAAGGACGGCAAGGTCTACTACCGGCTCGACCTCGACGACCGGCAGAACGCGTACGTCTCCGTGGTCGCCGTGCCCGGTCCCGGCAGCGCGGTGAAGGCCGGCGACGGCTTCAAGGTGGTCGTGCGGGACGGTTCCGGCACGGACTGCGACTCCCAGCGGGTGGGGTTCGGGTCGAGCGACTACGCCCGGCCCCTCGTCGGGTACGCCCACCGCGCCACCGGTCCGGGCGGCGCCTCCGGCTGCCGGCGGGCGGGCACCTTCTACGTGCTGGTCGAGCGCGATTCGCCGGATTCGCGGGACGACTGGGAGCTGGAGCTCCGGTACCTGACCGAGCCCCCGCTGAAGGAGGCCGGGCCGACCCGGCTCCCCGAGACCTGGTCCTCCGGCACGCCCGCGCCCCCGACGGGAGGACCGCGCCCCCGGCAGGGCGGCGCCGGGTTCCACGGGGCCGTCCCGCTGACGCGGGGCGAGTGGCGGTCCGACATCCGGCCCGGGGAGTCCCTCTTCTACCGGGTGCCCCTCGACTGGGGGCAGCAGCTCTTCACCACCGCCGAGCTGGGAAGCAGTACCAAGGACGGCGGATACGTCTCCGGCGCGCTGTCGCTCACCCTGGTGAACCCGGCGTTCGGCCAGGTCGCCGAGGGCGGCGTCGGCTACAGCGGGAAGCCCGCGACGCTGCCGCTCGGCCCGCAGCGGCCGGTGGCGCACGAGAACCGGGTCTCGTTCCACAGCGCCACGAAGGGGATGCGGTTCGCCGGCTGGTACTACCTGGTGGCCACGCTCGATCCGGAGGTGGCCGAGGAGTACGGCGGCGAACCGGTTCCGCTGACGCTGCGGGTGAACGTGCTGAACGCGCCGAAGCCCGGCCCCGGATACGACGGGGACGCGGGACCGTTCGCCGTGACCGCGGAGGACAGGGCGGCGGCCGAGACCGGCGTCGGCGGGTCGCAGGCGGCGGAGGGGACGGCGCGCGCGGACTCCCTGCGCCTGGTCGCCGTGGCGGGGATCGGCACCGGGACGGTCCTGCTGGCCGGCCTGGGGGCGTGGACGGCGGTGGCGCGCAGGCGGGCGGCGTAGCGGCCCGCGGCCCGTGTGCGGTGCCCCGCCCTCAGATCCGGGCGAGGGCCCAGAAGCCGACCGCGAGGCAGACCAGCGCGAGCAGGAGCACCGGGACCGCCACCTTCGGGGGCGGTCCCGGCCGGCGCGCGGGGACGGACACGGGCGGCCCGAAGCCCGGGGAGGGCGCGAAGCCCGGGGGCGGGGCGGGGCTCTGGGCCGGGTACGCGGTGTACGGAGGGCCGCTGTACGGGGGCGCGGGGGGCTGTTCGTACGGCGAGGAGACGAGGGGAGCCGGGCCGAAGGCGGGCGCGGGAGCGGACGCCGGACGCACGGCCGGGGCGGGGGCCGGAGGCGCGGTCGGCGGGGGCAGGAGGAAGCTTCCCGTCCCGGAAGGGCCGGGAGCCGGCGGAGTGGCCGGCTCCGGGGCCGGGACGGGAGCGGCGGGGGTTTCGGGACCGATGGGGTGCCCGGGGCCCGTGGGACTCGTGTGCCCCGGGTGGCTTTCGGGAGCCGAGGGGCCCTCGGCACGGGCGGAGGCGGCGGGAGCCGGGGAGTTCGTGAAACCCGTGGAGTCCCCGGAGCGGACGGGTTTCTCGGGACCTGCGGGCCCGAAGCCCGGCGGGAGGGGGCCGAGTTGGTCGAAGATCTCGACCGGCTCCTCGGCGGGGTCGGGATCGGGGAGCAGTTCGACGGCGGCGCCCAGCGCCTTGCGCGCCCCCGTGGCCGTACGGAAGCGGGACTGGGGGTCGGGCCGGAGCAGCCCCGCGAGCACCTGCCACAGGGGCTCCGGGACGCCCTCGGGAGCGCTCGGGGTGCCGTGGGCGACGAAGTCCTCGACCAGGGCCCGGAAGTCCGGCTTGCGGCCCTGGAGGAGGTAGAGCGCGACCAGGCCGACGGCGAACAGGTCCGAGGGGAAGTCGGGTTCGGCGCCGAGGAGCTGTTCGGGGGCGAAGTAGCCGGGCGTCCCCACGACGTAGTCGGTCTCCGTGAGCCGGGGCTCGCCCTTGCGCATGGCGATGCCGAAGTCCGAGAGGCGCAGATGCGGACGTCCGGTGCCGGTGGCGTCGAGGAGGATGTTGGCCGGCTTGATGTCCCGGTGGACGACCCCCTCGGCGTGGACCGCCGCGAGGGCCGAGAGCAGCTGGTCGAGCAGGACGCAGACGAAGCGGGGCGGCAGCGGGCCGTAGTCCCCGAGGACGTGGGCCAGCGAGCCGCCGGCCACCAGGTCCATGGTGAAGAGGACCTTGTCGTCGTCGGCGGCCCAGCTGGCCGGGGCCAGGACGTGCGGGTGGTCTATCCGCAGCGCCTGCTCGCGGACGAAGCGGAGCAGCGTGTGGGCGTCGCTCTGCAGGAGCACCTTGGCCGCCACGTAACGACGGCGCCGGTGGTCCCAGGCCCGCCACACCGCGCCCGCCCCGCCCCGCCCGATCGGGTCGACCAGCTCGTACCGTCCGGCGAAGACCTCACCCATCGCGCTGTGCCCGCTCCCCGTCGCGTCGTTCCTCCGGATGCCGGCCGGCTGCCGGGACCGGGTCAGTTCTGGTGCGACTCGTAGTGGGCGACCGCGTCCGCGGTGCGCCCCGCGCCGTACACCCGGAGGAACTCTGCCAGTTCGGGATGGGCCGGGGCGAGGGAATCGGCGGCTTCGATGATGTCGCCGGCGGCCGCGACGGAGCGCAGCAGGGACTGGATCTCGCGGACGACCCGGCGCACGGTCGGGGCGCCGGAGCCGGTGGTGGTCTGGCCCGATCCGGTGAGGACGGAGCCGCCCTGCGACTTCTTGATCTGGTCCATCCGGCCGGACGCCTCGGCGGCGCTGACGCTGCCGTCGGCGACCTGCACGGCCAGCTCCTGGAGGGCCTGGACGCGCTGGACGACGGCCGGGTTGCCGATCTTGGCCCGCTGACCGCTCATCAGCTGGGACAGCATGGGAGCGGAGAGGCCGAGGACGGCCGCGAGCCTGGCCTGGTTGAGGCCGAGATCGTCGATCAGGCGGCGGAAGAGGGCCCCCAGCGGCTCCCCGTACCAACTGCGCTGAAGCTCTCTGGCTCTGGCCGTGGCTTCCTGCTGCGCTGCGTCCATCACTTCTCCCCATCCCTGCGGTTCACCACTGCGAACCTGGGCGACATCTTACGGAGAGTGGTCGTGGACCGGGAGTCCCCATCTTTTTGCCGGACATGGGGGGTGACCCGGTACGCTGTTCCCGTTCCGGGGCCTTAGCTCAGTTGGTAGAGCGCTGTCTTTGCATGGCAGATGTCAGGGGTTCGACTCCCCTAGGCTCCACTTCTCGAACAGCCCTTCCCGCCGCGTTTCCACGGTGGGGAGGGCTGTTTCGCGTTCCGCTCCCGGGCGGTGGCCGGGCCGGGCGGGACCGCCGGGACGGGCCCGGTCCGCACCGCCTCCGTACACGCCGTACGGGGAGACCGCCTCTTCTTCTGCTCCGTATGGATGGTGTTCATCGGAAGAACTGCGCGGCGGGGGCGTCGGTCCGCGACAACGCGGGGTGCGGACACATCATGAGGAAGCCGAGTGAAGCGCGCAACTCGGGATGAACCATCCGGGAACGTCACAGAAGCGAGGAATCATGGCCACCGCCAAGGTCAAGCAGTTCTGGACCGCCTTCATCTCGGTCCTCTTCGCCCTTCTCGCCTCCGCCGGCCTGGCGGGCACCGCCGCCGCGGCCCAGCAGCCGGTCGTCCAGCAGCCCGAGGAGCCGACGGCCCCCGCCGCGTCCGTCTCCGCCGCGGAGCGCACCCACGCCTCCGTACCGGCCCAGCGGGTGCGGCACCGGTGGCCGCTCGCGGGTGACCGCTCCCTGCCGCCCACCATCAAGCAGCGCATCGCCGCCGAGGCCCACGGTTCCTCTCCCGCCGCCCGGCAGCGCTCCTCGGCCCCCGCCGCCACCGAGGGCGACCCGGTCGCGCTGACGGAACTGGCGCTCGCGGCGGGAGCGTAGGGCGCGGAGGACCGGGACGCGTTTCCCCCTTCGTGTCCGCACGCGGGACGCGTCACCACCGGCGCACACCCCGGCCGGCATTCCTGGTGGAGAAGACCGTGAAAGGAACCGGAAAGGCCCGACGGACTTCCCGGCGGGACTCCCGGACGAAGAGCGCGGCGAAAATCCCCGGTGTTTGCGGCGGGCCGGCGCTTCCGGCAGTGCTCCCGGCGAAAAGCCGGTGGAGCTTCCGGGAAAGGCTCCGACCGATCACCGGGTCATGACGGGGTGATCACTTTCTGTCACACCCGACCGAACCCTCATTCGCCCTCCGGCCGAACCAGCGGCCGAACCACCGGCCGGCGCCCGACCGTTCCGGACCGGCACCGACGGAGAAACCCGTCGAGCTCCCTCAGTCGGCCCCCTGGCCCCTCCGGCCCCCCGACAGGCGTGTTCCGTCGCGGCCCTCGACGGAAGGCCCGCACCGGACCCCGGAGGAAACCCGTACCGGGCCCCGTGAAGACCCACTGACCCCGCCCCGGAAAAGGCGAAGGAGCCCCGACCGGACTTCCCGGCAGGACTCCCGCGCAACCTCTCGACGGAGACTCCGCCCCGTCAGCGGTCCTTGTCGCGCTCGGCGGCTTCCGCCTCCGCGATCTCGGCCGCCGCGGCCTCCGCGGCCGCGGCATCGGCGGCGGCCTCGGTCTCCTTGGCCTCCACCTCGGGGTCGAGGACGGAGACACTGCCGTCGACGGACGTCAGCACACCGCTCTCCTCCACCTCGGTGGGCGCGGGCGGTTCGATCAGCCAGTCCGGGTTGGACTGCTTGTCCCACCACTTCCAGGCGGCGAACACGCCCCCGGCCAGGACGCCGGCGACGGCGAGCCCCTTGGCGAAACGCCCCGCCCTGGCCCGGCGACGCTGCTTCTTGAGGAGCTTCTGGATCTCCTTCGGCGTCACCTGACCGCGCAGCGCGGCCCAGGCCGCGGTGGAACGCGCCCCGGCCTCCTCGAGCGCGGGGCCGGTCGCGGCGACCGCGCTCTCGATGCGCGGAGCGGTGTACTCGGCCGCCTGCCGGGCGACCTGACGGGTCTTGACCGCCGCCCGCTGCGCGGCCGCGTCGACCCGCGGCGGCACGCGCGGCGCGACGTGGGAGGCGTACTGCGACTTGGCCTGCTTGGCGGCCTTCGTGAGTGTGGGCGCGAGCAGTTCCCGCGCCTCGTGCGCGTAGTGCGTGGCGTGGTCCCTGGCCGTCTCGGCGTAGGGCGCCACCGCGTCGGCGGCGTGCAGGACACTCTCCTTCGCCGAACCTGTGGCGGCGCGCACGCTGTCCATGCGGGTCACGGGATTCCTCCTCCTCGGTGGCGATGTCAGGTTTTCGCCTATCCATCCTCTTCGGAATCATGCCTCCGGGACCGGGCTCCGGCATGTGGGGCGGGCATCCGGGGCATGCGAGGATCGGACGCGCCAGAGACAGTCATGACATGACGCGACCCGATGTGGACGGAAGACGACCGTGGCCGAGCAGCTGTACGCGATCCTCAAGACGAACCTGGGCGACATCGAGGTGCGGCTGATGCCGTTCCACGCGCCGAAGACGGTCCGGAACTTCGTCGAGCTCGCGACGGGCGAGCGCGAGTGGACGCACCCCGCCACCGGCGCGGTCTCCAAGGACCGGCTCTACGACGGGACCGTTTTCCACCGGGTCATCAAGGACTTCATGATCCAGGGCGGCGACCCGCTGGGGGACGGCACCGGCGACCCCGGGTACGCGTTCGCCGACGAGCTCCACCCCGAACTCTTCTTCGACCGCCCCTACCTGCTGGCCATGGCCAACGCCGGCCCGGGGACCAACGGATCGCAGTTCTTCGTCACCGTCGCCCCCGCGACCTGGCTCAACCGCAAGCACACCATCTTCGGAGAGGTCGTGGACAAGGAGAGCCGGAAGGTCGTGGACGCGATCGCCGCGACCGCGACCGACCCGCACACCGACCGGCCGCTCCAGGACGTGGTCGTCGAGTCCGTGGTGATCGAGAAGCGCTGAGGCGGAAGGGACGGGAACCTCCCATGGAACCGCAGTCGGGCCTGCCGCACTGCCCCCGTCACCCGGAGACCGAGACCGGCATTCGCTGCGCCCGCTGCGACACGCCGGTCTGTCCCCGGTGCATGACCTCCGCCTCGGTCGGCTTCCAGTGCCCCGACTGCGTGCGCGGCGGTTCGGGGACGGGGCACGCTCCGGACGCCCAGCACCCCCGGACGCTCGCGGGCGGCCGGATGGCCGTGGACGGACGCCTCGTCACCAAGATCGTCATCGCGGTCAACCTGGCGCTCTTCCTCGCCGTCCAGGCGGTGGGCGACCGGCTCGTGGACGACCTCGCCCTCATCGGGTACGCGTACCTCCCGACCGGTGAACTCGCGGGGGTCGCGGACGGCGAGTGGTACCGGCTGCTGACCTCCGCCTTCCTCCATCAGGAGATCCCGCACTTCCTCTTCAACATGCTGGGCCTGTGGGTGATCGGCGGGATCGTCGAACCCGAGCTGGGCCGGGTCAGGTACGCGGCCCTGGTCCTGCTCTCCGGACTCTCCGGCTCGGTGCTCGCCTATCTGCTCTCGCCGCAGAACCAGTTCTCGCTCGGAGCCTCCGGGATCGTGTTCGGGCTGATCGGCGCCTGGGTCGTCCTCGCCCGTCGCCGGCGGCACGACATGCGCCCGGTCGTCCTCTTCGTGGCGCTGTCCCTGCTGCTGACCTTCACCCGGCCGGGGATCTCCTGGGAGGCCCACATCGGCGGCCTGGTCGGCGGTGCCCTGGTGACGTACGCGCTGGTGCACGCGCCCCGGTCCCGCCGAACCCTCGTGCAGGGCACAGCCTGTGGACTGCTGCTCCTGATCGACCTGGGGATCGTGCTGGCCCGTTCGGCTGCGCTCACCTGAGCGCATCAGGCTGTGGACGAGCTGGAGGGCAAGCTTTCCCCAGAGTTATCCACAGTGTGTGGCGGACTGTTCCCGTTCCGTGGAGAACGCGCGCACCCCTCGCCTCTGACCTGGTGTTTCTCCAGGGAGGCGAGGGGTGCGTCGGGTTCTGTGGAGAGGATGCGCGGTCATACCGGCGTCAACCTCGCGCAAGTTATCCACAGATCTTCTTAAGTTATCCAGTGCTGTGCACAACGCTGTGGATAAACTGGGGGGAGAGCTTGACGGGTGACCGGTGGAGGTGCTGGACCGCCGCTACTTCCACTGCGTGGAGACGCCGAAACCGGCGGCGATGAACCCGAAGCCCACCACGATGTTCCAGTTCCTGATCGACTCGATCGGCATGGAACCGTCGGTGACGTAGAAGATGACGATCCACACCAGACCGATGGCGAACAGGGCCAGCATCACCGGCGCCACCCAGCTGCGGTTGGTCAGCTTGATGCTGGTGGCCTGCTTGGCGGGCGGAGGCGTGAAGTCGGCCTTCTTGCGGATACGTGACTTCGGCACGAGGGACTCTCCTGTCGATGCGCTGCGTGACCGCGCAGGGAACTGTGGCTGGCGCCGGGATGGGGCGAAGGAGGACGACTGCGTCCCCCGGGCGTCCGTTAGCGTAGTGGTTCCGCGGCACCGAAGGGGATCAGGGTACGTTGAGCAATTCCGCCGACTCTCCCGAAGGGCCGGGCCGCACCGCGAGGTGGCGCCCCGTCCGGCTGCTCACCCTTGCCGTTTTCGCCCTCGCCGGGCTGATCTTCGTCACCAGCTTCAACACCGCCCGGGGCACCAACCTCCGCACGGACACCTCCCTCCTCAAGCTCTCCGACCTCATCGAGGAGCGCAGCCACAGGAACGCGGGCCTGGACGAGACCACCGCCGCCCTCCGCTCCCGGGTCGACTCCCTCGCCGCCCGCGACGACGGCTCCACGCGTGCGGAGGACGAGAAGCTCGAAGCGCTCGAAACGGCCGCGGGCACCAACGAGGTCTCCGGCTCCGGCCTCACCGTCACCCTGGACGACGCCCCGCCGAACGCCCACGCGGCCCCCGGTTACCCGGAACCGCAGGCCAACGACCTCGTCATCCACCAGCAGGACCTCCAGGCCGTCGTGAACGCCCTCTGGCAGGGCGGCGCCGAGGGCATCCGGGTCATGGACCAGCGGCTCATCTCCACCAGCGCCGTGCGCTGCGTCGGCAACACGCTGATCCTCCAGGGCCGCGTCTACTCGCCGCCGTACCGGATCACCGCCGTGGGCGACCGGAAGAGGCTGGGCCGGGCGCTGGCCGACTCCCCGGCGGTCCAGAACTACCGGCTGTACGTCAAGGCGTACGGGCTCGGCTGGAAGGTGGACGAGCACGGGGCGGTGACCCTCCCCGGGTACGCGGGAACCGTGGACCTCCACCACGCGAAGCCGGTGGGCTGACCGGCGGTCCGGCCGGTGGCCGTCCACAGGCTTCGGACAGCGATCCCCCCGTGCCTCCCCCGCCCCGTACTCTGGTCCCCGTAACGAACGGAAGGGACGGTCGACGTCATGTACGGCTGGATCTGGCGACATCTGCCGGGCAACGCGTGGGTGCGGGCGCTGATTTCGATCACACTGGTCCTCGCGATCGTCTACGTCCTCTTCCAGTACGTGTTCCCCTGGGCGGAGCCGCTGCTTCCGTTCAACGATGTGACGGTGGACGGCCAGTGAGCGCGCGCATTCTCGTCGTCGACAACTACGACAGCTTCGTCTTCAACCTCGTCCAGTACCTCTACCAACTCGGCGCCGAGTGCGAAGTGCTCCGCAACGACGAGGTCGAGCCGGGCCACGCCCAGGACGGCTTCGACGGCGTCCTCCTCTCGCCCGGACCCGGCGCGCCCGAGCAGGCCGGTGTCTGCGTCGACATGGTCCGGCACTGCGCCGGCACCGGCGTGCCCGTCTTCGGCGTCTGCCTCGGCATGCAGTCGATGGCCGTGGCGTACGGCGGCGTCGTCGGCCGCGCGTCCGAGCTGCTGCACGGCAAGACCTCGCCCGTCACGCACGAGGGGCGGGGCGTCTTCGCGGGGCTGCCCTCGCCGTTCACCGCGACCCGTTACCACTCGCTGGCCGCCGAGCCCACCGCCCTCCCCGCCGAGCTGGAGGTCACCGCCCGGACCGGGGACGGCATCATCATGGGTCTCCGCCACCGCGAACTCCCCGTCGAAGGAGTCCAGTTCCACCCCGAGTCCGTCCTCACGGAGCACGGCCACCGCATGCTCGCCAACTGGCTCGAGGAGTGCGGGGACACGGAGGCGGTCGGCCGGTCGGCGGGGCTCGCACCGGTGGTGGGCAAGGCCGTCGCATGACGGCGGGTTCACCGTGGTTCAGGGACGAGCACGAGCCGGAACAGCGGCCGGCACCCGAGAACGGGTACGCGCCCGCCGACCCGTACGCGACGGCCGACCCGTACGCCGCTTCCGGACCGCAGCCGGCCGCCGACCCCTACCCTCCGGCCGATCCGTACTCCTCCGCGCCCGCGTACGCGCCCACGGACCCGTACGCACCGGCCGGTCCCCACGCGCAGGCCGACCCGTACGCCCAGGCCGGCCACCACGAGCGGACTGGCCCCCACGCCCGCCCCGGTGGGCACGCCCAGGCCGGTTCCTACGCTCCGGCCGACCCGTACGGACCGGCCGACGCGTACGGGGCACCCGACCCGTACGCCCAGGCCGGTTCCTACGCTCCGGCCGACCCGTACCCGTACGAACAGTCCGGCGCCCGCGGGGCGGCCCCTCAGGAGGCCCCCTACGGGCCTTCCCGCGGGGCCCGCGGCGCCGACGAGGAGCCCCCGGCGCACGATCCGGCCGGAACGATGGTCATGGAGGCCGTCGAGGCCCCCTCGGAACCGGAGGCCGGGCCGGCCGCCGAACAGCTTCCCGGGCCCGGCCGGGCCGAACGCCGCCGCGCCGCCAAGGGCGGCCGGGCCAAGGGCCGCCGGGGCGCGCCGACCGCCGCCGGGACGGGTGCCGCCGCGCGGCCGGCCGCGCCCCTCACCCGTACCGAGGCGCGGCGGGCGGCCCGCGAGGCCAAGGACGGCGTCGGCGTCGTCGCCAGCCGGATCGTGGGAGAGCTCTTCATCACCCTCGGCGTCGTCATGCTGCTCTTCGTCACCTACCAGCTGTGGTGGACGAACGTCCTCGCCGGCCAGGAGACCGACCAGGTCAAGGAACGGATCGCGGACACCTGGTCCAAGGAGCGGAAGGACGAGAACAAGCCGGAGGCGTTCGAGCCCGGTGAGGGCTTCGCCATCATGTACATCCCCAAGCTGGACGTCGTCGTCCCCATCGCCGAGGGCATCGACAAGGCGAAGGTGCTCGACAAGGGCATGGTCGGCCACTACTCCGAGGGCCCGCTCAAGACGGCCATGCCCTCCGACAAGCAGGGCAACTTCGCCGTCGCCGGCCACCGCAACACGCACGGCGAGCCCTTCCGGTACGTCAACCGCCTGAAGCCCGGCGACCCGATCGTCGTCGAGACCCGGAACACGTACTACACCTACGAGATGGCGAGCATCCTGCCGCAGACCCCGCCCTCGAACGTGTCCGTGATCGAGCCCGTCCCGAAGGGATCCGGCTTCACCGGTCCCGGCCGGTACATCACCCTGACCACCTGCACGCCCGAATTCACCAGCACGTACCGCATGATCGTGTGGGGCAGGCTCGTCGAGGAGCGCCCGCGCAGCAAGGGGAAGCCGGAAGCGCTCGTAGGCTGAGCCCCCACACCTCCGGACGGGACGACAGGACGACCTAGTGGCACGCGCGCGCAACCGGATCGCCGGACTCATCAGCCTCTTCGGCGAACTCCTCATCACGGGGGGCCTGGTGCTCGGCCTCTTCGTCGTCTACTCGCTGTGGTGGACCAACGTCCTCGCCGACCGTGCCGCGGACAAGGACGGCGCCCAGGTCCGCGACCACTGGGCCGACGACGCTCCCGGCGCGCTCGACACCCGGGACGGCATCGGCTTCCTGCACGTCCCGGCGATGGGCGGGGACGAGATCCTGGTGAAGCGGGGCACCGACCCGTCCGTCCTCAACAACGGCGTCGCCGGCTACTACACCGACCCGTTCCCGGCCGCCTTCCCGCAGGAGAAGCAGGGCAACTTCACGCTGGCCGCGCACCGGGACGGGCACGGCGCCAAGTTCCACAACATCCACAAGATGAGGACCGGCGACGCGATCGTCTTCGAGTCCAAGGACACCTGGTACGTCTACAAGGTCTACAAGACCCTCCCCGAGACCACGAAGTACAACGTGGACGTCCTCCGGCCCGTGCCGAAGGAGTCGGGCAAGAGCCGGCCGGGCCGCTACATCACGCTGACCACCTGCACGCCCATGTACACCTCGGACCACCGGTACATCGTCTGGGGCGAACTGGAGCGCACGGAGAAGGTCGACCACGACCGCACGCCCCCGGCGGAGCTGCGCTGAGGCGCACACCCCGCCCCGCACGCGGGAGGGCCCCGGCATCCGTCCTGGATGCCGGGGCCCTCCCGCGTACGGGACCGCCGGTCAGCCGAACCAGCCGCCGATGCCGTTGTCGCGACCGCTGTCGCCGTTTCCGTTGTCGCCGGGCCTGCCGCCGTCGGGGTTCCCGCCGCCCAGGGTGAAGAGGGTGACGGAGCTCCCGGTGGTGACCATCGAACCCGCCTGCGGATTCGAGTTGACCACGAGCGCGTCCTCCTTGTCCGACCCCTGCTGGGTGACGGACAGGCCCATGCCCTCGAGCTGCTGCTTGACGTCCTTGAACTTCTTGCCGCCGATGTCGGCCGGGATCTGGACCTGGACCTGCTGCGGGCCCTTGGAGACCTTGAGCCGGACCTCGGAGCCCTGGGCGACGGAGGTGTCGCCCTGCGGGGTCTGCTCGAGGACCTCGTCCTTGGGCTTGTCGGAGTCGACCTCCTCGGTGACCACGGTGAAGCCGAGCTGCTTCAGCTGTTCCTCGGCCTGCGCGCGCGGGTTGCCGACGACCCGGGGAACCGTGCTCAGCTTCTTCTTCGCGACGACGATGGTCACTTCGGAGTTCTTCTCGGCCTTGGTGTTGCCCTGGGGGTTCTGCCGCAGGACCGTGCCCGGCTCCTCGTCCGACTCCTCCTGCTCGACCTTGACCTTGAAGCCCTTGTTCTTCAGGCTCTCCTCGGCACGCGCCTGGGACTGCTCCTGGACGTCCGGGACCTCCTGGAGCGGGGCGCCCTCGGAGAGGAACACCTGGATCGTGCCGTCGGCATCCATCTGCGCGACGTTGTCCGCGGCCGGGTTCTGGCGGCAGATGGTGTTCTTGGGCTGGTCGCACCGCTCGGTGCCGGCCTGCTGGACCTTCACCTTCGCGTTGGTCGCGAGGTTCTCCGCGTCCGCCAGCGTCCGGCCGACCAGCTGTGGGACCGTGACCCGCTGCGGGCCCTCCTTATTCTCGGTGAGCGACACACCGATGAAGATCGCGCCGATGAGCACCAGGATGCCCGCGACGACCAGCAGGATCGTCGAGGTGTTCGACTTCTTCTGGCTGCCGCGGCGCCGGTCCGGGCGGTCGTCGTAGCCGTATCCGCCGTCGTTCGGGTTGACCGGCGGCAGCATGGAGGTCTGGCCGGCCGGGTCGGTCTGGCGCAGGGCGGTGGTCGGCTGGTCCTCGGGCGGATAGCCGTACCCGCCGCCGTACGCGGGCGTTCCCGCCATGCCCATGGCGGCGACGGCCGCGACCGGCTGCCCGTCGAGGCACGCCTCGATGTCCGCGCGCATCTCGTCGGCGGACTGGTAGCGGTAGTCGGGGTCCTTGACCAGCGCCTTGAGGACGATGGCGTCCATCTCGGGCGTGATCTCGGAGTCGAAGTTGCTCGGCGGCTGCGGCTCCTCGCGCACGTGCTGGTACGCGACCGCGACCGGGGAGTCGCCGATGAACGGCGGCCGGACGGTGAGGAGTTCGTAGAGGAGGCAGCCGGTGGAGTACAGGTCGGAGCGGGCGTCGACCTGCTCGCCCTTGGCCTGCTCCGGGGAGAGGTACTGGGCCGTCCCGATCACCGCGGCGGTCTGCGTCATGGTCATGCCCGCGTCGCCCATGGCGCGCGCGATGCCGAAGTCCATGACCTTGACCTGACCGGTGCGCGTCAGCATGACGTTCGCCGGCTTGATGTCGCGGTGGACGATGCCGGCGCGGTGCGAGTACTCCAGCGCCTGGAGGATGCCGACCGTCATTTCGAGGGTGCGCTCGGGCAGCAGCTTGCGCCCGGAGTGCAGCAGCTCGCGCAGGGTCGATCCGTCGACGTACTCCATCACGATGTACGGGATGGAGACCCCGTCGACGTAGTCCTCCCCGGTGTCGTAGACCGCGACGATCGCCGGGTGGTTCAGCGAGGCGGCGGACTGTGCCTCACGGCGGAACCGGGCCTGGAAGGACGGGTCGCGGGCCAGGTCGGCCCGCAGCGTCTTCACGGCGACGGTGCGGCCGAGCCGGGTGTCCTGGGCGAGGTAGACCTCGGCCATGCCACCACGGCCGAGCACCGAGCCCAGCTCGTACCGGCCGCCGAGGCGACGCGGCTCTTCCATAGCTAATCCAGCCCTCTCCGTCTGTCCCGACCGCACCCATGGGTGGTCCGGCGGTGTGTGCTGTCCGCGCATACGCTACCGGCCCCGGGCAGGCGCTCCGCCCGGGGTCGGCAGCCGATACCCGACCGGTACCTGGCGCGTACCCGACCCGGGAATCAACTCCGGGTCTTCAGGACCGCCTTCATGACGGCCTTCGCGATCGGGGCGGCCAGACCGCCACCGCTGATGTCCTCGCGGTCGGTGCCCTGGGAGTCCTCGACGATGACGGCCACCGCGACCGGGGAACCCTCGGCGGTCTTCGCGTACGAGATGAACCAGGCGTAGGGACGCTTGGCGTTCTTCTCGCCGTGCTGGGCCGTACCCGTCTTGCCGCCGACCTTCACGCCGTCCATCTTCACGTCGGCGTTGCCGCCGGTGCCGCGGGTGACGACGTTCTCCATCATCTGCTGGAGCTTCTGGGCGGTCTCCTGCGAGACCGGACGGCTCAGCTCCTCGGGCTCGGTCTTCTTGATCACGTCGACGTTGGGGGCGCGCAGCTCGTCGATCATGTACGGCTTCATCAGCTTGCCGTCGTTGGCGATCGCCGCCGTGACCATCGCCATCTGGAGCGGGGTGGTCGCGGTGTTGAACTGGCCGATGGAGGAGAGCGCGTTGCCGCCGCGGTCGGCCTTCTTGTCGTAGACGGAGGCGACGGCGCGGACCGGGGTGAACTGCTCGGCGTTGAAACCGAACTTCTCGGCCATCTCGACCATCTTGTCGCGGCCGACGTCGTCACCGAGCTTGGCGAAGACCGAGTTGCAGGAGATCTCCAGCGCCCTGTTCAGGCTGGCGTTCGCGCAGCCCTGGGCGTGGTTGACCATCTCCTTGGTGGAGAGGGGGATCTTCCAGCCCTCGGGGGTGTCGGTCGGCGCGTTGATGTCGCCGACCTTGCCGTTCTCGAGGGCGGCGGCGGCGGTGACGACCTTGAAGACGGAGCCGGGCGGGTAGATCTCGCGCAGCGCCCGGTTCTGCATGGGCTTGTTCTTGTCGTCCTTCAGCGCCACCCACGCCTTCTCGTCCGTGCGGGAGTAGCCGGCGAAGGAGGAGGGGTCGTACGAGGGAGTGGACGCCATCGCGAGGATCTTGCCGGTCTTCGGCTCGATGGCGACGACCGCGCCGGTCTTCTTGCCGAGGCCCTCGAAGGCGGCCTTCTGCGCGGCGCCGCTCAGGGTGGTGACGACGTCGCCGCCCTTCTTCTTCTCGCCGGTGAACATGGAGAGCGTGCGGTCGAAGAACAGCCGGTCGTCGTTGCCGGTGAGGATGCCGTCCTCGATCTTCTCGATCTGGCTGGCGTCGTACGCCTGCGAGGCGTAGCCGGTGACCGGGGCCCACATGGGGCCGTCCACATAGGTGCGCTTGAACTTGTAGTACTCGTCCTTGGAGTCGACGGAACCGGTGATCGGCTTGCCGTCGACGATGATGTTGCCGCGCTCGTTGGCGTACCGCTCGATCCGGACGCGGGTGTTCTCCTGTCGGGAGTTCAGCTCGTCGGCACGGACGAACTGCACCCAGTTGTCCCGTACGAGCAGGGCGAGGATGAGCAGGCCGCAGAAGATCGCGACCCGTCGCAGCGGCTTGTTCACGGACGGACCACCTGGGTCATCTCGGCGTCGGGGGACGGGGCGGGCGCGGGAGCGGGACGGCGCGCGGTGTCGCTGATCCGGATCAGGATGCCGATCAGGGCCCAGTTGGCGATCACCGAGGAGCCGCCGTAGGCGAGGAACGGCATGGTCATGCCGGTGAGCGGGATGAGGCCCATCACGCCGCCGGCGACGACGAAGATCTGGAGTGCGAAGGCGCCGGAGAGGCCCATCGCGAGCAGCTTGCCGAAGGGGTCGCGCGCGGCGAGGGCGGTGCGGATGCCGCGCTCGACGATCAGCCCGTAGAAGAGCAGGAAGACCATCACGCCGGTGAGGCCGAGCTCTTCACCGACGGTGGCGAAGATGAAGTCGGAGTTCGCGGCGAAACCGATGAGGTCCGAGTTGCCCTGGCCGAGGCCGGTGCCGAGGATGCCGCCGGACCCGAAGGACATCAGCACGTCGGCCATCTGGTCACAGGCGGCGATCTTGTCCGCGCAGCTGAAGGGGTCGGCCCAGGCGTCGACACGGGCCTGGACGTGGCCCGCGAAGGAGGCCACACCGACCGCGCCCGCGATGGACATCAGCAGGCCCATGACGATCCAGCTCGTCCGCTCCGTCGCCACGTACAGCATGATCACGAACATGCCGAAGAACAACAGCGAGGTGCCGAGGTCGTTCTCGAAGATCAGGATGAGGAGGCTGACCGCCCAGATCGTCAGGATCGGGCCGAGGTCACGGCCGCGCGGCAGGTAGAGCCCCATGAAGCGGCGACTGGCCAGAGCGAGGGCATCGCGCTTCACCATGAGGTAGCCGGAGAAGAAGACCGCCAGCACGATCTTCGCGAACTCGCCCGGCTGGATCGAGAAACCGGCGACGTTGATCCAGATCTTGGCGCCGTAGACCGGGCTGCCGAGACCGGGAACGAGGGGCAGCAGCAGGAGGACGAGGGCGGTTGCCATCGAGATGTACGTGTAACGCTGGAGGACCCGGTGGTCCTTGAGCAGCAGCAGCACGCCCACGAACATGGCGATGCCGATGGCCGAGTACAGCATCTGCTTCGGGGCGTCGGGGCTGAAGCTGCCGAAGTCCCGTATCGACTTGGCGATCAGCCGCGGCGACTGGTCGAGCCGCCAGATCAGCACCAGCCCCATGCCGTTGAGCAGGGTGGCGAGGGGCAGCAGCAGCGGGTCCGCGTAGGGGGCCCACTTCCGCACCACCAGGTGCGCGACGCCCGCGAGGAGGGCGAGGCCGAGGCCGTACCCGAGCATGCCGGCCGGGACCTTGCCGTCGATGGCCAGACCCACGTTGAGGTACGCGAACACCGGGATGACGACGGCGAACGCGAGCAGCGCCAGCTCGGTGTTGCGGCGGCTCGGCGCCTCGATGGCGCCGATGGTGGTCGTGTTGGTGACAACGCTCATGGTGGTGACAGGCCCCCTACGGGTGCTTACTGCTTGCCGCAGTTCGAGGCCAGCTTCTGCTCCTCCCCGGTGAGGGTGGGACCGGGGGAGGGAGCGGCTGTGGTGGGCTTGGGGACGGGGGTGGCGGTGGCACCGGGCTTCGGGACCGGCGGCTTGCTCGCCAGGTCGGCCGCCTTCTCGGCGGCGGCGCGGCGCTGCTCGGTCTTCTTGCAGGCGGACGCCTGCAAGGAAAGCTCGGCGATCTTGGTCTCGGCCTTGCCGAGGCTGCCGCCCGCGATCGTGTCCTCGACCTGCTTCCGCTGGTAGGCGGGGAGGTACTTGAGTTCGATCTCGGGGTGGTCCTTCTCCAGCTTCGACAGCGAGACCCACGCCAGGTTCTGGCTGATCCCCTGGTACAGCGCCACGTGCTGGTCCTTGGAACCCACGAAGTACTGCGTCTGCGTCCAGCGCCAGCCGCCGTAGAGCCCGCCGCCGACGACGGCGAGGGCCAGGACCAGGAAGAAGGAGCGCTTGAGCCACGTGCGGCCCTTGCGCGGCTTGACGAAGTCGTCGTCCGTGTACGACTCGAAGGAACCCTGGGGGGGCATCCCGCCGTAACCGTCTCCGTCGCCGCTGCCGGGCGGACCGAAGCCGCCGGCCGGGGGCTGCTGGTGCGGCGCGGGGCGGCCGAGCCCGGAGGCGCGGCCGGCCGGGGTCTGCATGGCCCCGCCGTCGTTCAGCTGGGTCTGGTTCTCGGCGACCGCGCCCACGATGACCGGGGTGTCGTGGAGGTGGCCGGCGAGCGTGTCACCGCCGTCGACGTCGAGGACGTCGGCGACGATCACCGTGATGTTGTCGGGTCCGCCGCCGCGCAGCGCGAGCTGGATCAGCTCCTGCACGGTCTCCTGCGGGCCCTGGTAGCTGGCGAGGGTGTCTTCGAGGGTCTGGTGCGAGACCACGCCGGAGAGACCGTCGGAGCAGATCAGGTAGCGGTCGCCGGCCCGGACCTCGCGGATGGAGAGATCGGGTTCGACGTGGTCACCGCTGCCGAGCGCGCGCATGAGGAGCGAGCGCTGCGGGTGGGTGGTGGCCTCTTCCTCGGTGATCCGGCCCTCGTCCACGAGCCGCTGGACCCAGGTGTGGTCCTGGGTGATCTGGGTCAGCAGGCCGTCCCGGAGCAGGTAGGCGCGCGAGTCGCCGACGTGCACCAGGCCGAGCCGCCGGCCGGTCCACAGCAGGGCGGTGAGCGTGGTGCCCATGCCCTCCAGCTGCGGGTCCTCCTCGACCATCATCCTGAGCTGGTCGTTGGCGCGCTGCACCGCCGTACCGAGCGAGGTGAGGATGTCGGAGCCCGGGACGTCGTCGTCGAGCGTGACGAGGGTCGAGATCACCTCGGAGGAGGCGACCTCGCCGGCGGCCTGGCCGCCCATGCCGTCGGCGATGGCGAGCAGCCGGGGACCGGCGTAACCGGAGTCCTCGTTGCCCTCGCGGATCATGCCCTTGTGCGAGCCCGCGGCGAATCGCAGGGACAGTGTCATGCGCACCTGCCCTGTCGCCGCTGCATCGGGGTACAGCCGGTCTCGACCCACACTGCCCACCCTCCGGTCGCTCCGGTCGCTTCAGTCGCTCCGGTCGGGAGCGCGGCACGTCCCACACCGGGGGCCGTCCCGGCCCGCTCGCTCCGCTCGCGCCTCTTCATGATGCAGCCACTACTTCCGCAGCTCGATGACGGTCTTGCCGATGCGGATCGGCGCGCCCAGCGGAACCGGCGTGGCGGTGGTGAGACGGGTCCGGTCGAGGTACGTCCCGTTGGTGGACCCGAGGTCCTCGACGATCCACTGGCCGTCCCGGTCGGGGTAGATCCGGGCGTGTCGGCTGGAGGCGTAGTCGTCGTCCAGGACGATCGTCGAATCGTGCGCCCGGCCCAGCGTGATCGTCTGGCCCTGGAGCGCGACGGTCGTGCCGGTGAGCGTGCCCTCGGAGACGACCAGCTTGGTCGGGGCGCCGCGGCGCTGGCGACCGCCCGGCGCGGTCTGCTGCTGCCCGCGCTGCTGCGGAGGCGCGGCGTTCTGGCGTGCGGCCTGCTGGGGCCGTGTTTCCTGGCGTCGCGAACCGCGCTGGGTCACCCGCGTACCGAAGAGGTCGCTGCGGATGACCTGCACGGCCACGATGACGAACAGCCACAGAACGGCCAGGAAACCCAACCGCATGACCGTAAGGGTCAGCTCTGACATTGCCCCCGCTTCACCCTTCGGCTTGCCGGTAAACGATGGTGGTACTGCCCACGACGATCCGCGAGCCGTCGCGGAGCGTAGCGCGGGTGGTGTGCTGCCCGTCCACCACGATGCCGTTGGTGGACCCGAGATCCTGGATCGTCGAGGGCGTTCCGGTCCGGATCTCGCAGTGCCGGCGGGACACGCCGGGATCGTCGATCCTCACGTCCGCGTCGGTGCTGCGGCCGAGGACCAGGGTCGGGCGGGAGATCTGGTGGCGGGTGCCGTTGATCTCGATCCAGTGGCGCGTCTGCGAGCCCGCGCCGGCATGGGTTCCGGGGCCGGGGGCGGGCCCGGGGCGACCGCCGGACGGCGGCCGGTGGCCGGGAGCGCCGGGAGGCGGCGAGGCCGGCATGGGCGGAGCACCGGCCGGGGGGTACCCGTAGCCGTCACGGCCCTGCTGCCCGCTGGGCGGCTGGGGCTGCGACGTGCTCGACGCCAGGGTGCGGCTGCGGACGCGGTAGAGACCGGTGTCGAGGTCCTCGGCCTTCTCCAGGTGGACCTTGATCGGCCCCATGAAGGTGTACCGCTGCTGCTTCGCGTACTCCCTGACCAGGCCGGCGAGCTCGTCGCCGAGCTGCCCGGAGTAGGGGCTGAGGCGCTCGTAGTCGGGCGTGCTCAGCTCCACGATGAAGTCGTTGGGGACGACCGTCCGCTCGCGGTTCCAGATCGTCGCGTTGTTGTCGCACTCGCGCTGGAGCGCGCCGGCGATCTCGACGGGCTGGACCTCGGACTTGAAGACCTTGGCGAAGGTGCCGTTGACCAGACCTTCGAGACGCTGCTCGAAACGCTTCAGGACTCCCATGGGGCACCTCCTCCGTCGTTGTCGTCCTGGTACTGCTCACTGATCGTATCCACGCGTCGGGAAATCGGCTGGTTCCCCTTCTCTGCCCTGTGGACGAGTGTCACCTCTCACAGGTTGCCCCACGGGATCGTAGAGGCGGCCTGTGGACAGTGTCCCGCACCCGGCCGCGGAAGCGCGGGTTCGGTCCGGGGTCCGGGCGGTCCGTCCCCGTTCCTCCCGCTCTCTCCCCCTCCGCCTTCCGTTCCTCCCGCTCTCCTTCCCTCCCCTTCTTCTCTTCTCCCCTGCTTCCGCCCTCTCCTTCCCCCTCTTTCCCCTGCCCCCCGCTCTCTCCTTCTCCCGCCCCCCGCTCCCACCTGTTTCCCGACCCCCCGCTCCCTGCTTCCCCGCCTCTTCGACGCTCCTCCGCCGCGCCCTGCCCCCGACCGTCCTTCTGTCACTCCCTGACCCTGGTCTCCACGAGCGGCGCCGAAACAACGGATGTGAATCCAAGGCCGGCGACGTGCTAATCTTCTGATGTCGCCAGGCGCTCGCACCGCAAGTGAGAGAGTCCGGAGCACACCCAATGCGCGGGTGGCGGAATAGGCAGACGCGCTGGATTCAGGTTCCAGTGCCCGAAAGGGCGTGGGGGTTCAACTCCCCCCTCGCGCACCAGGAGCGTCGCTCCAGCAGTACACAGGAGAAGGTCGGCACCGTAGGACGGTGCCGACCTTCTCTGCTTTTTCGGTTCCGGGTGCGGCCCGAGACCGTACGGCGTCCGCCCTCCGCCCGCTTTCCGGTGTGAGGTACTCCACAGAGAACGCACCCTCCTCCGGCGGCAGTTCGGAGAGCGGGACGGACGGCCCACCGAAGGCCCCGGGGTGAGGGGTGCGACCTTCGTCGTGGACGGGCGAGACGAAAGAGGGAAGGCCGGGGGCGGGGGCCGTACCTAGGGTGCGAGCGTGGACGCCATGTCGAAGTCGGGAAGCCGGAGCGCGTACGGGATCGGTGCCGTACTCGCCGCGGGGTGGGCCTGGTTCGCCGTGCCCGGGCAGTGGTCGGGGCGCAGGACCACCGGAGAAGTGGCCCTCGCCGTGGTCGTGGGGCTGCTGGGCGCGGGGACCGAGGAACTGCTGGGCGGTGAGGGGTGGCGGCTCGCCGGGGTCGCCGTCGGCGCCGCCGTGCTGTCGTTGCTGCGGCGCCGGCTGCCCGTGAGCGTGCTCGTCCTGACGGCGGCCCTCGCCCCCTTCGTTGCCGGGTTCGGGCCGTTGCTGCTCGTGGTCGGCTGGTCGGCCGGGCGGTACGTCGAGGGGGCCGGCCGGGCGCTGGCGGCGTTCATCGCCGCCTACGTCCTCGACGTCGGGGGAACGCTCCTGGAGACCTGGGACCAACAGCGTCTGCTCACGGTCGCCTTCATGGGGACGCTCTACTACCTGGCGACCACCCTGGCCCCCGGGCTCGCCCACCGCTACTGGACCCAGCGGCGGACCCTGCTGCACGCGCTCCAGGAGCGCAACGCCCAACTGCTGCGCGAGCGGGCCATGGTGGTCTGGCAGGCGCGGCTGCGGGAGCGGCAGCGGATCGCCCAGGACATGCACGACAGCCTCGGGCACCAGTTGGCACTGATCGCCGTGCACACGGGCGCCCTGGAGGTGGACCGGGAGCTGGGCGAGCGCCAGCGCGAAGTGGTCGGCGTCCTGCGGAACGCGTCGGTGACGGCGATGCACGAGCTGCGGGAGGTCGTCGGGATACTCCGCGACGGGACCGCGGCGGCGGGCGGGCCTCCCGCGGCGCCCGGGCGGGTGGGGGACGAGACGGGACGGGCGGCCCGGGGCATCGCCGGCATCGAGGGACTCGTGGCGGCGGCCCGGGCGGCGGGGACCGAGGTCGCGCTGCGACGGACGGGGGAGGAGAGGTCGCTCGCACCGGCGGCCGACCACGCCGCGTACAGGATCGTGCAGGAAGCCCTGACCAACGCCTACAAGTACGCGCCGGGGTCGCCGATCGGCGTCGAGCTGCGGTACGAGCCGGACACCTTCGTGGTGGAGGTCGTCAACGGGGAACCGGTGGACGGCCCCGCGCAGGACGTGGTGAGCGGCGGACAGGGGCTGACCGGACTCGTGGAGCGGGCCCGCCTGGTGGGCGGCATGTGCCACGCGGGTCCCGCCGACGGCGGAGGATTCCGGGTGGCCGGGATGCTGCCGTACGGGACGGCACCGGTCGCGGAGGCAGCGCCTTTGGTCGATGCGGCCGACGACTTCCGGCAGCAGACCACGAAGCCGCTGGCGGGGAATGGTCGTCCGGTCGTGGCCGGACCGGCCGACTGGACCTTCACGGAGCGGGAGCTGGCGATGGCGATGCGCGGGGGCGGGCGCAGGAGTACGGGCGGGACGATCGCGCTCGGTTGCGGGATCGCGTTCGCGGCGATCGTCCTGCTCGTGGTGGCGGGCGGCTTCGCCCTCTACTTCTTGGTGGGTTCGCTGAAGGACGGAATGATCGATCCCGCCGAGTACGAAGCGGTGCGGGTCGGAGCGGACGAGCGGGAGGTCCGGGATCAGCTGCCGTCGGGCGAGACGATAGCCACGGCGGGCCTGGGGGATTCGGGGCCCGCGCGGCCGCAGGGGGCCGACTGCCTGGTTCTGATGTCCTCGGAACTGGGGGAGAGCTTCGACGAGGAGCCCGTTTTCCGGTTCTGCTTCAGGGGCGGCAAGCTGATCGAGAAGAAGTCGTACACGGTCGAGCAGAGGTAGCGCCGGCCGTTCGTACCGGAGCCGTGGGGGAGTAGCTGTGGCAGGGCAGCCCATCAGGGTCGTGATCGCCGACGACGAGCCGCTGATCAGGGCCGGGATTCGGATGATCCTCACCTCCGACCCGGAGATCGAGGTCGTCGGGGAGGCGGCCGACGGACGGGCCGCGGTGGAGGCGGCGCGGGCGCACGCCGCCGACGTGGTGCTGCTCGACATCCAGATGCCGGTCCTCGACGGCCTCTCGGCACTTCCGGAACTGCGGCGGGCGGTGCCCGCGGCCCGGGTCGTCGTCCTGACGACCTTCGGCGAGCGGGAGAACGTGCTGCGGGCGCTCGAACACGGAGGCGCGGGTTTCCTGCTCAAGGACACGGCTCCGGCAGAACTGATCGCAGCGGTGCGGGCGGCCGCGGCGGGAGACGCGTACCTGTCCCCGGCGGCGACCCGCCATGTGGTCGAGCGACTCGCCACGGGACGGGAGGCGGCCCGCGCCGAGGAGGCGCGGGGACGGGTGGCGGCGTTGAGCGACAAGGAGCGGGATGTCCTCGCGCTGCTCGGGGAAGGGCTCTCCAACGCGGACGCGGGGAAGCGGCTGCACATGAGCGAGGGCACGGTGAAGACGTACGTGAGCCGCATCCTGGCCAAGCTGGACTGCGAGAACCGGGTCCAGGCGGCCCTGCTGGCCCGGGACGCGGGACTGTAGGGAGCCCGGAGGCCGGGCGGGGGCCGGGGCGGGCCCGTCAGTGCGAGGGGTGGCCCGGGGGGCGGCTCGCTCCGGTGTCGCTGTGACCGGCGCCGTCGCGGTCGGGACCGCTGTGATCGGTGCCGTTGTAACGGAGCAGGTACGTGGCGAAGCGGGCCAGGTCCTCGGCCGACCAGTCGCTGAGCCGTTCCTGATAGGCGGCGTGGCGGTTCGTCCGGGCCGAGGAGAGGATCTCCGTGCCCGCCGCCGTGGCGTGGAGGACCTGTACGCGGTGGTCGTCGGGGGCGGGACGGCGCTCGACGAGGCCCAGTTTCTCCAGACCGGCGACCTGGCGGCTGACCGTCGACTTGTCCAGCAGGTAGTGGGCCGCTAGATCGGTGGCGCGGCAGCCGTGCCGCTCCTCGATGTGGGCGAGGAGCGTGTAGGAGACGAGCGGGATCTCGGGGTGGATCCGGGCCGCGGCGGCGCGGGCCCGGCGGGCGAAGGCCGTCAGTTCCCGCTGAATGACGTCCAGGGACGCTTCGCGGGGTGGTTGCGCGCCGCCGGTCATGGGGGCTCCCTCGTCGTCGTGCGGGCTCCGTTCGCCCGCTGCGGCCTTTCGGTTGTATAGTACAACGGTTCTCTAGTTGTAAAAGCCAACCATGGAGGTCTCGGTGTCCTCAGGACCGAACACCAAGGGTGCGTTGAAGCACGTCCTCGGACATCTGCTCACCCCCCTGCTGATGTGCATCGGCATGGGCCTCGCCTACCTCGGCGCCTTCCACGCTCCCGAGCCCCACGACCTGCGCGTCGACATCGTCGGCTCCGGCCCCACCACCCAGGTCCTCGCCCAGACGCTCCAGGACAAGGGAGCGGGCGCCCTCGACGTCCGCACCGTCGCCGACCGGGAGAGCGCCGTCACC
The DNA here is from genome assembly GCF_042892575.1 of Streptomyces sp. NPDC001744. Taxonomy (NCBI): domain Bacteria; kingdom Bacillati; phylum Actinomycetota; class Actinomycetes; order Kitasatosporales; family Streptomycetaceae; genus Streptomyces; species Streptomyces sp. NPDC001744. The sequence goes on along the minus strand of NZ_JBIAUG010000014.1, from coordinate 129,837 downwards.
GCGCTGCGCGAGCAGCACAGCTTCGGCGCCTACCTCCCCGGCGAGAAGCCCGAACTCCTCGTCGCCTCCGGCTCCTCCGACACCAGCGCCATGGCGGTCGAGAAGGTGTTCACCAAGGTCGCCGCCGCGCAGGACGCGCCCCTGAAGGTCACCGACGTCGCCCCCACCGCCTCCGGCGACCCCACCGGCCAGGGGGTCTTCTTCCTCCTCGTCGCCCTCAGCATCGGCGCGTACGCCTCGGTCGCCGTCATCGGCGGCGCCGGCGCCGCCCTGCCCATGCGGATCAGGGCCCTCCTCGCCGCCGGGATGTCCCTCGTCGTCAGCCTGATCGGCACCGTCTTCGCCGGACCGGTCTTCCACCTGGTCGACCGGGGGCTCGGCGGGGTGTGGGCGATGTCCTGGCTGTACGCGGCGGGCATCCTGATGGTCGGCATCGGTCTGCACACCTTCCTGCGCCGCTGGACCACGCTCGGCGTGATGGTGCTCTTCGTCATGCTCAACTTCACGAGTTCCGGCGGCATCTACCGGCCCGAGCTCCAGCCCGGCTTCTTCGGCGCCCTGCACGCCTTCTGGAACGGCGCCGGCTTCGTCGAGGGCGTGCGTTCCCACGTGTACTTCGGCGGCCACGCCCTCGGCGGGAACGTCCTCGTCCTCGCCCTCTGGCTCCTCGCCGGTGTCGCTCTCGTCGTCCTCGCCGGTCTCACGGAGTCCCGTCGGGCGAAGGAAGCCGTCGGGGCGCCGGCCGCCGGGCACGCGGAGAAGACCGGGGCCGGGACCACGGCCGGGACCGGCTCCGACGAGGAGACCGAGGAGGAGATGGAGGAGGCCGTCGCGGTCTGAGGACTTGTCCACAGGGGCTGTCCACAGGGAAGGCGGCCGGCCGGTCGCGGAGGTAGCGTCGGGCCGAACGGTGGTGGACATCGCATCGGGGGAGGACGTCCCATGGACGTGATCAGGACCGTCGTACCGGAACAACGGGGTACGGACGGAGCACCGGACGGGACGACGGGCAGGCCGTCGTACGGGATGCCCGGCGAGGAGCGCATCCCGTACGTGCCGGGGTTCGCGCGCCGACCGGCCGCGGGGACCGAGGTCTCTCCCGGGGCGCGGGGCAGGAAACTGCGCGAGCGGGTGCCCCGCTCCTCGCACGACCGGCAGGGCCTTCCCGCCGGCCGTCCGGACGCCGTACGCGCCGTCGAGGAGTCGAACCTCGGACGGGTCCCGGAACTGACGCCGATACGGGTGGGCAGGATGGCGGCGAGCCCCTTCGCCTTCCTGCGCGGATCCGCCGGGCTGATGGCCCAGGACCTCGTCGGAACCCCGGTCACCGGGATCGCGGCCCAGATATGCGGCGACGCGCACGCGGCCAACTTCGGTCTCTACGGGGACGTCCGCGGCCGGCTCGTCATGGACCTCAACGACTTCGACGAGACCGTCGTCGGCCCCTGGGAATGGGACCTCAAGCGGCTCGCCACCTCCCTCGTCCTCGCCGGCCGGGAAGCCGGCGCGAGCGAGGAGGACTGCCGGGCCGCCGCCTTCGACACCGTCGGCGCCTACCGGCGCACCATGCGCCTGCTCGCCCGGCTTCCCGCCCACGACGCCTGGAACGCGATCGCCGACGAGGAACTCGTCTCCCACGCCGACGCCCACGACCTCGTCGGCACCCTGGAGAAGGTCTCCGCCAAGGCGCGCAACAACACCAGCGCCCGGTTCGCCGCCCGGTCGACGGAGGCCGTGGCGGACGCCGAGGGAGGCGGCCGCAGGTTCGTCGACGCTCCCCCGGTGCTGCGCCGCGTCCCGGACGCCGAGGCGGCCCGGGTCACCGCGTCCCTCGGGCCGTACCTGGAGACCGTGTCCGAGGACCGGCTGCCGCTCCTCGCGCGGTACGCCGTCCACGACGTGGCCTTCCGGGTGGTCGGGACCGGCAGCGTCGGCACCCGCTCCTACGTCGTGCTGCTCCTGGACCACCGGGGCGAGCCGTTGGTGCTCCAGGTGAAGGAGGCCCGCCCCTCGGCCCTGCTGCCCCACCTGCCGGCCGCGGGCTTCACGGCGAAGGACGCGGACCACGAGGGGAGGCGCGTGGTGCTCGGGCAGAAGCGGATGCAGGTCGTCAGCGACCACCTGCTCGGCTGGACCTCGGTCGAAGGGCGCCCGTTCCAGGTGCGGCAGTTCCGCAACCGCAAGGGCAGCGTCGATCCCGCCGCGCTCACCACCGGCGGGATCGACGACTACGGGCGGATGACCGGGGCCCTGCTCGCCCGCGCCCACGCCCACAGCGCCGACCCGCGCCTGATATCCGGCTACTGCGGCAAGAACGAGGAGCTGGACGAGGCCGTCGCCTCCTTCGCCGTCCGGTACGCGGACCGCACCACCGCCGACCACGCCGACCTGCTCTCCGCCGTCCGTTCCGGCCGGGTGGCGGCCGAACTCGGCGTCTGACTTCCGGCCGGGAGCGGCGCATCGCCCCCTTACGCTGGGAGGGTGACGACCCGGAACGAGGACAGCGACGTGGACCAGGGCCAGGACGGCGCCGAGAACGCGGCCGGCGGCCCGGCCGACGCACAGCCGCACACGGAGACGGATGCCGGTTCCGGCCCGCGGGAGGGGGCCGGCGAGGCCGCCGAAGCCGGTGCCGCCACCGGCACCGTTGATGGAGCCGGAGCCGGAGCCGGAGCCGGAGCCGACGAGCGGCCCGAGGCACGGCTCGAACGTGCCGTGCGGGTGGCCGAGCAGGCGCTGATCGAGTTCGAGATCGCCGTCGAGACCTTCCGGGTCGAGGTGGAGAACTTCTCCCGGCTGCACCACCAGAAGCTCGGTCCGATGTACGCGCGGCTCGACGAGCTGGAGGCGCTGATCGCCGAGGCCCGGGCGGCCCGCACCGGTGACGCGGAGGACCTGCGACGGGCGAGAGAGGCGCGGGCGGCGGTCCTGCCGATGCCCGGGGTGGAGGAACTGTTCCACGACTGGGCCGACACCGACGGCCTCTCCCCCGAGGCGGCGGCGATGCTCACCGGCCGTCCGGTGCAGCCGCCGAAGCGGGTCCGGCCCGGCGAGGAGGCCCGCAGGCTCTACCGCGAGCTGGCCCGCAAGGCCCACCCCGACCTGGCCCGCGAGGAGGACGAGCGGAAGCGGCGCGAGGAGTTCATCACGCGGGTGAACGCCGCCTACGCCCGCGGGGACGAGGCGCTGCTGCGGGAGCTGTCCGCCGAGTGGGAGGCCGGCCCGGCGCCGGCCGAGGAGCGGCTCAGCGAGAGCGAGGAGCTCTACGCCCGTCTGGAGTGGCTGGCGGAGCGCAAGGACATGCTGTCGGCGCTGGCGCGCGAGCTGGAGGAGAGCGCGATCGGCGCGATGCTGCGGATGGCGCCGGACGACCCGGACCGGCTCCTGGAGGAGATCGCGGAGCAGCTGCTCGCACAGGTCTCCGAGCGGGAGAACGAGCTGTCCGGGCTCGTGCAGTAGGTTTTTCCGTGAGTCCGGGTTCCTCCCGGCGGTTCCGACGAGAGAAGGCCAGTCCCATGAACGTCTCCCCGCTGCCCTCGGTGGACGTGGCATCCGTGCCCGCCGATGCCCTGGTGCTGGACGTCAGGGAGGACAACGAGTGGGCCGCCGGTCATGTCGAGGGCGCGGTGCACGTGCCGATGAGCGACTTCGTGGCCCGTTTCGGCGAGGTCACGGAGGTCCTGTCCGAGCGCGGCCGGGCCTATGTGATGTGCCGGGTCGGCGGCCGGTCGGCGCAGGTCACGCAGTACCTGGTCCAGCAGGGCTTCGACGCGGTGAACATCGACGGCGGGATGCTCGCCTGGGACGGAGCCGGGCGCCCGATGGTGACCGAGAACGGCAGCCCGGCCTTCGTCCTCTGATCTTTCCCCGGAGGCCCGGCCCCCCCGTGCGGGGGCCGGAGCGAACGGTCGTGGACTTTGCCGGCGGGCGGAGCCGTCAGCGGTCGAAGTCCAGCTCCACCCCGGCGGTGACGGGCCGGGACTGGCAGGCCAGGACATATCCGGCGTCGGTCTCCTCCGGCTCCAGCGCGAAGTTGCGGTCCATCCGCACCTCCCCGTCGACGACGAAGGCGCGGCAGGTGCCGCACACCCCGCCCTTGCAGGCGTAAGGGGCGTCCGCGCGGGCCCGGAGCACGGTGTCGAGAAGCGTCTCCCCCCGTTCCACCGGCCAGGTGCCGGAACGACCGTGCAGGGTCGCGGTCAGGGTGGCGTGCGCGGGGGCGTCGGCCGCCGGGGCCACCACGGTCGCCGAGCCGTCGTCCACGTGGAAGATCTCCTGGTGGACCCGGCCGCGATCGACCCCCAGGTCGCGCAGCGCCCGCTCGGCGCTCCGCACCAGCCCGAACGGACCGCAGAGGAACCAGCCGTCGACGTCGCCGACCGGCAGCAGCGCGGGCAGCAGCGCGGTGAGCCGATCCCGGTCGAGCCGCCCGGACGGCAGCCCCGCCTGCTGCTCCTCCCGGGAGAGCACGGTGACCAGCTGGAACCGGTCGGGGTAACGGTCCTTGAGGTCGGCCACCTCGTCCAGGAACATCGTGGACGCGGCGGTGCGGTCGCTCCGGACCAGGCAGAACCGGGCCTCCGGCTCACGGGCGAGCAGGGTGGCCGCCATCGACAGGACCGGAGTGATGCCGCTGCCGCCGACGACGGCCGCGAAGCGGCCGGGACGCGGGGCGAGCGTGAAACGGCCCCGGGGCTCCATGACGTCGACCAGGTGCCCGACGGCCAGCTCCTTGAGCGCGTATGTCGAGAACGTGCCGCCATCCACGAGCCGGATGCCGACGCGCAGGACGGGGGGTTCACCGGCCGGGACGGCCGGGGCGCAGATCGAGTACGTGCGCCGGACCTCCTCGCCCCGCTCTCCGGTGCGCCGCAGGGCGAGGTGCTGACCGGGCACGTGCCGGTACGCCTCCTGGAGGTCGGGCGGAACCTCGAAGGTGACGGCCACCGAGTCGTCCGTGAGCCGCTCGACCCCGCTCACCCTGAGCGGGTGGAATCCGGCCCGCCCGGCCCCTGAGGTCACCATCTACAACTCCTTGAAGTGGTCGAACGGCTCGCGACAGGCGGTACAGCGGCGCAGCGCCTTGCACGCGGTGGAGGAGAAACGGCTCAGCAGTTCGGTGTCGGTGGAGCCGCAGTGGGGGCAGCGGATCGCCAGGGTCAGGGGCACGGGCCCGCCGGAAGGGCCCTGCGGACGGGGCGGGGCGATGCCGAACTCGGTGAGCTTGCGCCGTCCCTCCTCGCTGATGTCGTCGGTGGACCAGGCGGGGGCGAGGACGGTGACGACGGAGACCTCCGGGACCCCGTGCTCGTGGAGCGCGCGCTCGATGTCCGAGGACATGGCCTCGATCGCCGGGCAGCCCGTGTAGGTCGGGGTGAGGGTGACCTCGACCCGGCCGGGGCCGGTCACGTGAACGCCCCGCACGACGCCCAGCTCCTCCAGGGTGAGGACGGGGAGCTCCGGGTCGGGGACGGCGCCGGCGACCCGGCTCAGCTCCTCCTCCAGGGGCGTCCTGGTCACCACGACGCCCCCGGGTGGCTGCGGTGCAGGTGCTGCATCTCGGCGAGCATCCGCCCGAAGGGCTCCGTGTGCAGGCCCTGCCGGCCCGCGCCCGCGCTCCAGGCACCGGTGCGCGGCCCGGTGGGAACGTCGAGCGTGGCCCGTCCGAGGACGTCCGTCACCGACTCCAGCCAGGCGCTCTCCAGCTCCGTGGTGTCCACGTCGAGCCCTTCGACGGGCTGGAACAGTTCGCCCGTGTACCGCCACAGGGCGTCGCAGGCGCGTCGCATCCGCTCGTGGCTCTCGGCGGTGCCGTCGCCGAGGCGCAGCGTCCACTGTTCGGCGTGGTCCTGGTGGTAGGCGACCTCCTTGACGGCCTTGCCCGCGAGACCGGCGAAGGGGCCGTCGCCGGAGGCCAGCCGGCCGTACAGGAGACGCTGGTAGGTCGAGAAGTACAGCTGCCGGGCGATGGTGTGGGCGAAGTCCCCGTTCGGCTGCTCGACGAGCTGGACGTTCCGGAAGGAGCGCTCCTCCCGGAGGTAGGCCAGCTCGTCCTCGTCGCCGACGAGGGAGAGCAGGACGCGGGCCTGGCCGAGCAGGTCGAGCGCGATGTTGGCCAGGGCGACCTCCTCCTCCAGGACGGGGGCGGAACCGGCCCACTCGCCCAGGCGGTGGGAGAGGACGAGGGCGTCGTCCCCGAGGGCGAGTGCCGCGCCGACGGGCACGGCGGCGCCCTTCCGGTTGTCGGCGCTCTCCCGGCTGTCGGCACCTTCCTGGGCGGGGGTGCCCTCCCGGATGTCGGGGGTGCTCACAGGTGCTTCACCCCGTCCGGGATCTCGTAGAACGTCGGGTGGCGATAGGGCTTGTCCGCCGCCGGGTCGAAGAAGGGGTCCTTCTCGTCGGGCGAGGAGGCGGTGATCGCCGCGGAGGGGACGACCCAGAGGGAGACGCCCTCGCTCCTGCGGGTGTACAGGTCCCGGGCGTTGCGCAGGGCCATCTCCGCGTCGGGCGCGTGGAGACTGCCCGCATGGGTGTGGGACAGTCCGCGGCGAGAGCGCACGAACACCTCCCACAGCGGCCAACCGTCGCTCGTCATCCCTGTGCCTCCCGGTGCTTCCCGTGGTGCTTCTCCGCGTGGGCCGCCGCCGCTTCCCTGACCCAGGCGCCGTCCTCGTGGGCCCGGCGCCGCCTGCTCAGCCGCTGGTCGTTGCAGGGGCCGTTCCCCTTGAGGACGTCCCAGAACTCGGTCCAGTCGATCGGGCCGAAGTCGTAGTGCCCGCGCTCCTCGTTCCACCGCAGGTCGGGGTCGGGGAGGGTGAGGCCGAGCGCCTCGGCCTGCGGGACGGCGATGTCCACGAAGCGCTGCCGCAGCTCGTCGTTGGTGTGGCGCTTGATCTTCCAGGCCATCGCCCTGGCCGTGTGGGTCGACTCGTCGTCCGGCGGGCCGAACATCATCAGCGAGGGCCACCACCAGCGGTTCACCGCGTCCTGCGCCATGGCGTGCTGGGCCTCGGTGCCGTTCGACAGGGCGAGCAGCGCCTCGTACCCCTGGCGCTGGTGGAAGGACTCCTCCTTGCAGACCCGGACCATCGCGCGGGCGTAGGGGCCGTAGGAGCAGCGGCACAGGGGGACCTGGTTGGTGATCGCGGCGCCGTCCACCAGCCAGCCGATCGCTCCGACGTCGGCCCAGGTCAGCGTGGGGTAGTTGAAGATCGAGGAGTACTTCTGGCGGCCGGTGTGGAGCTTGTCGAGCAGCTCGTCGCGGCTGGTGCCGAGGGTCTCCGCCGCGCTGTACAGGTACAGGCCGTGCCCCGCCTCGTCCTGCACCTTGGCCATCAGGATCGCCTTGCGCCGCAGCGAGGGGGCCCGGGTGATCCAGTTCGCCTCGGGCTGCATGCCGATGATCTCGGAGTGGGCGTGCTGGGCGATCTGGCGGACGAGCGAGGCGCGGTAGGCGTCGGGCATCCAGTCGCGCGGTTCGATGCGCTCGTCGGCGGCGACGGCGGCGTCGAACACGGCCTCGCGGGCGGCCTGCTCCACCGCCCCGGCCTCGCCCGTGGCGCCGGGTGCGGTCGTGCCACCTGCCGTCCCTGCCGTCATTGCGGTCATCGGACCCCCTACCGACCGATCGTTCGGTTGAATGACTCCAATGGTGAGTCGGCGGCCCGTATGGTGTCAACCCTGTGGATGACCGGGGCGGGCCGATCGGGATCGGGGCGGGATGGACGCGTACGTCGAGAAGGAGACGTCCGGGACGGACGACGACGACCGCCACCCGTTCCCGGCGGACCCGCCGCCCGCGCCCCCGGGCCCCCCGGCCGCCCCTCCGCGCGCGCCGTCCCCCGTGGACGCCGCCCCGGCGGCCGGGACCGGCATCACGGCCCTGTCCCTGCCGTACCAGGTGGTCGTCGCGGTCGCGCTCGCCGTCACCGGGGTGTTCGCCTGCGTCCACCTGGCGATGGTCTTCCTGCACGTGGCGCCGTCCAACACGCTGACCAAGCGGCACGGCCAGGCCGTGGACGACTGGATCTACCCCGAGTTCGAGCAGAACTGGAAGCTCTTCGCGCCCAACCCGCTCCAGCAGAACGTCTCGGTCGAGGTCCGCGCCGAGGTCGCCACCGCCGGCGGCGGTCACCGGACCACCGGCTGGATCGACCTCACCGCCGGGGACGTCGGGGCGGTCCTCCACCACCCGATGCCCAGCCACGTCCAGCAGAACCTGCTCCGCAGGGCCGTGGACTTCTACTTCACCTCGCACTCCGACGACCTCCGTCCCAACGGGTCGCGCGGTCACCTCTCGGAGGAGTACATGCGCCGGATCGTGATGCTCCGGCTCGGCGCCCTGCCCTCCCTCGACGGCGCCGACGTGCGGCGCGTCCAGCTCCGTACCGTGACCCGGCCCGTCGCCGCCCCCGCGTGGAACCCCGAGAACCCCGAGAACCCCGAGAGCCCCGAGAGCACGGAGAGCGCCGTGCGACCGGAGCCCTCTCCCTCCTACCGCCCCTTCCCGTGGTGGCGGATCACCGACACCGACCGACCCGCCGGGAGCGGCCGGAACCGCGCGGAGACCACCCGATGACCCTCCCGAACCCGGCATCCCGGCCGGACCCCGCGACCGCCCCTCCGGACGCGCGCACCCGCGAGCCCGCCGACCGCCGGCTCGCCCGCGCCGTCCAGACCGTCACCGGGCGCCCCCTCGGCCCGTACCAGGCCGCGATCGTCCGGATCGGCTTCTCGCTGACCTGGCTGCTCTTCCTGCTGCGGGAGCTGCCGCACCGGCACGAGCTGTACGGTCCCGACGCTCCCTGGTCCTGGGATCTCGCCCGCCGACTGATCGCCCAGAACCGTTCCTTCAGCGTGCTCATGTGGTCGGACGGGCGCCTCTGGTTCGAGTGCGTCTACGGGCTCGCGGTGCTCTCCGCCGTGCTGCTCCTGGTGGGCTGGCGCACCCGGGCCGTGTCCGTGGTCTTCATGGCCGGGGTCCTGTCGCTCCAGAACCGTTCGGTCTTCGTGGGCGACGGCGGCGACAACGTCCTCCACCTCGCCGCGATCTACCTCGTCCTGATCCGGTGCGGCCGGGTCTGGTCCCTCGACGCCCGCCGGGAGGCCCGCGAGGACCGGGCCGCCCGTGCCGGGGAGCCGCCGCGCCGCGATCTCACCGGTCCGTTGCTGTGGACCGTGCTCGGCGGCTTCCTCATGGCCGCCACCCGGTTCGGCGACGTCACCGGGGAGTGGTGGGTCCCGGTGCTGCTGTGGGTGCTCTGGCTGGGGAACGCGCTGTGGTGGCTGGTCCGCCGGCACGCCCCCGGAGAGCCGCGCGTCCTGCTCGACGCCCTCGCGAACCTCGCGCACAACGCCGCCCTCCTCGTCCTCATGGCGGAGGTCTGCCTGATCTACGCCACGGCCGGCTGGTACAAGATCCAGGGTTCGCGCTGGCAGGACGGCACCGCGCTGTTCTACCCCCTCCACCTTGACCACTTCACCCCCTGGCCCGCACTCTCCGGACTGCTCGCGTCGAGCGGGATCATGGTGATGGCGCTGTCCTACGGAACGGTGATCGTCCAGGTCGCCTTCCCCTTCACCCTCTTCAACCGCAAGGTCAAGAACGTCCTCCTCGTGGCGATGATGCTGGAGCACGCCGGCATCGCCCTGCTCCTCGGGCTGCCGGTCTTCTCGCTCGCGATGATCTCCGCCGACGCCGTCTTCCTCCCGACGGCCTTCCTGGTGGCCCTGGGTGCCCGGGTGGCCGGGGGCCGGGACCGGTTGCTGCGGCGGACACCGGGCGGGAGGCTGCCCGGACAGCGCCGTACGGGTGAGGAGCGCGGCCCCCGTACCCTCGTCGGGTGAGCACCACCGAAGAGAAGCCCGGACCGGAGAAGCCCGGGCCGGAGACGGCCGGACCGGAGACGGCCGGGGAGCCGGTCCAGTACGACGAGGGGTTCGGCACCGAGGTCGGTGTCGGCCCGCATCCGGAGCCGTGGCCCCGGGGCGAGCGGTACGACCCCGAGCTGCTGGCCGGCGGAGACCGGCGCAACGTCGTCGACCGCTACCGGTACTGGACCCGGGAGGCGGTCGTCGCCGACCTGGACACCCGGCGCCACGACTTCCACGTGGCGGTGGAGAACTGGGGCCACGACTTCAACATCGGCTCGGTGGTACGGACCGCCAACGCCTTCCTGGCGAAGGAGGTCCACATCGTGGGCCGGCGCCGCTGGAACCGGCGGGGCGCCATGGTCACCGACCGCTACCAGCACGTCCGCCACCACCCGGACACCGAGTCGCTGACCTCCTGGGCGGCGGCCGAGGGCCTGCCCGTCATCGGCATCGACAACCTGCCCGGCGCCGTGCCGCTGGAGCGGACCGTCCTCCCCCGCCGCTGTGTGCTGCTCTTCGGCCAGGAGGGCCCCGGACTCACCGAGGAGGCCCGCGCCCACGTGGAGACGGTCTGCTCGATCGCCCAGTTCGGCTCGACCCGCTCGATCAACGCGGGAGCGGCCGCCGCCATCGCCATGCACGCGTGGATCCAGAGGTACGCCGAGATCGGGACCCCCTGAGGCGGCGGGGCCCGGCGGGCCCCGCCGCGCACGGGACGGTCACGTCTGGCGGCGGACCTCCACCACCCGGAAGCGGTTGGCGACGAAGGCGCCGTCGCACAGGGCCGCGTTCGCGGCCGGGTTTCCGCCGGAGCCGTGGAAGTCGGAGAACGCCGCCGTCTGGTTCACGTACACCCCGCCCGTGAGGTTCAGCGAGAGCTGGGCCGCCTCCTCCAGGCAGACCTCCTCCACCGCCCGCTCGGTCTCCTCCGAGGTCGTGTACGCGCCGACCGTCATCGCGCCCTTCTCGCGGACCGTGCGCCGCAGCAGCTCCAGGGCGTCGGCGGTGGAGTCCACCGCGACGGCGAAGGAGACGGGGCCGAAGCACTCCGAGGAGTACGCGTCCCGGGCCTCCGGCTTGGAGGCGTCCAGCTTCACGACGAGCGGGGTGCGGACCACGGCGTCCGGGAACTCCGGGTTGACCACCTCGCGAGACGCGAGCGCCACCTCCCCGAGTCCGGCGGCGGCCTCCAGACGTGCCTTCACGTCCGGATTGACCAGGGCGCCGAGCAGGCCGTTGGCGCGGGCGTCGTCCCCGAGCAGGCCGTCGATCGCCGCCGCGAGGTCGGCCACCACCTCGTCGTACGACTTGGGTCCCTGATCGGTGGCGATGCCGTCGCGGGGGATCAGCAGGTTCTGCGGGGTGGTGCACATCTGGCCGCTGTAGAGCGACAGCGAGAAGGCCAGGTTGGCCAGCATGCCCCTGTAGTCGTCGGTGGAGTCCACCACGACCGAGTTGACGCCGGCCTTCTCGGTGTAGACCTGGGCCTGGCGGGCGTTGGCCTCCAGCCAGTCGCCGAAGGCGGTCGAGCCGGTGTAGTCGATGATCCGGATCTCCGGCCGCACGGCCAGCGTCTTGGCGACGCCCTCGCCGGGGCGCTCGGCGGCGAGCGCCACCAGATTCGGGTCGAAGCCCGCCCCGGCCAGGACCTCACGGGCGATCCGGACGGTGAGGGCGAGCGGCAGGACCGCGCGGGGGTGGGGCTTGACCAGGACCGGGTTGCCGGTGGCGAGGGAGGCGAACAGGCCCGGATAGCCGTTCCACGTGGGGAAGGTGTTGCAGCCGATCACCAGGGCGACGCCCCGGCCGACCGGGGTGAACTCCTTGCTCAGCTCCAGGGGGTCGCGCTTGCCCTGGGGCTTGGACCAGCCGGTCCGCCCGGAGGGGGTGCGGGTCTGCTCCGCGTACGCGTACGCCACGGCCTCCAGACCCCGGTCCTGGGCGTGCGGGCCGCCGGCCTGGAACGCCATCATGAACGCCTGTCCGCTGGTGTGCATGACGGCGTGGGCGAACTCGTGGGTGCGGGCGGAGATCCGGGCCAGGATCTCCAGGCAGACCAGGGCGCGGGTCTCGGCTCCGGCGTCCCGCCAGGCGCCCGTCCCCGCGCGCATGGCGGGGAGCAGGACGTCGAGGTCGGCGTGCGGGTACTCGACGCCCAGCTCCGGGCCGTACGGCGAGACCTCGCCGCCGGTCCAGCCGTCCGTGCCGGGCTGGTCCAGCTCGAAACGGGTGTGCAGCAGGGCCCGGTACGCGGCGAGCCCCGCCGCCGCGTCGAGCGAGCCGTCCGCTCCGTACGCCTTCGGGTGTTCGGGGTGCGGCGACCAGTAGGCACGGGTGCGGATGGTGTCGAGCGCCTGGTCGAGCGTGGGCCGGTGCTTCTCGGCCAGACGGTCGGAGGTCGGCTGGACGGTGGCCATGGATGGACCAACTCCTCGTCGAGCTGGGCAGGGAGACACGTACGGAGTTAGAGTAACCGAACGATCGGTCGGGACAAGGGGGGCCGTCGAACCTGTGGAAAACCCATCGGGGAGGATCACCCCCATGAGAGCCGACGTGACCGTCAGGGGGAGCGACGACGTGACCGCCAGCGAATCCGCCACCGGGGAAGCCGTGGAACAGAGCCGTGCGGAGGCCGTGGAGCCGGGACCCGCCGTGGAGCCTGAGCCCGCCGTGGAGCCGGGTCCCGCCGTGGAGCGGCACCGCACCGTCGCCGTCGTCGGCACCGGGACCATGGGGCAGGGGATCGCCCAGGTCGCCCTGGTCGCCGGCCACCCCGTGCGCCTCTACGACAGCGCCCCCGGCAGGGCCGGGGAGGCCGTGGCCGCCCTCACCGCCCGCCTGGACCGCCTCGTGGAGAAGGGGCGCCTGGAGGCCGGCGCGCGCGAGGCGGCCGTCGGGCGGCTGCACGCGGCGGCGGAACTCTCCGAACTGGCGGACGCCGCCCTCGTGATCGAGGCGGTCGTCGAGGACCTCCCGGTCAAGCGACGGCTCTTCGCGGATCTGGAGGAGGTCGTCGGGGACGACACCGTCCTCGCCACGAACACCTCCTCCCTCTCCGTCACCGCCGTCGCGGGAGCCCTGCGCCTGCCCGGCCGCTTCGTCGGGCTGCACTTCTTCAACCCGGCGCCGCTGCTCCCCCTCGTCGAGGTCGTCAGCGGCTTCGCCACCGATCCGGACACCGCCACGCGCGCGTACGCGACGGTGAAGAGCTGGGGCAAGACCCCGGTGCGCTGCGCGGACACCCCCGGCTTCCTCGTGAACCGGATCGCGCGCCCCTTCTACGCCGAGGCGCTGCGGGTCCACGAGGAAGGCGCGGCCGACCCGGCCACCATCGACGCGGCCCTGCGCGAGAGCGGCGGCTTCCGCATGGGCCCGTTCGAGCTGACCGACCTGATCGGCCAGGACGTGAATGAGGCCGTCACCCGGTCGGTGTGGGAGTCCTTCCACCACGACCCCAAGTTCACCCCGTCGCTCGCGCAGCGCCGGCTCGTCGAGTCGGGGCGGCTCGGCCGCAAGACCGGGCACGGCTGGTTCCCGTACGCGGAGGGCGCCGAGCGGCCCGGGCCGCACACGGCGCCCCCGGCGGAGGCGCCCGCGCGGGTCACCGTCCGGGGCGACCTGGGACCGGCCGAACCGCTGGTGGGGCTCTTCGAAGGGGCCGGGATCAGGGTCCGGCGGCGCACGATCGGCAGCGGTTTCATCGAGCTGCCGGACGGCACCGCGCTGATGCTCACGGACGGGGAGCCCGCCTTCGAGCACGGCCGTGAGAACGCCGTCCTCTTCGACCTGGCCTTCGACTACGCGCGCGCGGGCCGGATCGTGCTCTCCGCCCGGGAGGACATCGCGCCGGAGAGGCTCGCCGGGGCGGTGGGTCTCTTCCAGGCCCTCGGCAAACAGGTGTCCGTGATCGGCGACGTGCCCGGCATGATCGTCGCCCGCACGGTCGCGATGCTGGCCGATCTCGCGGCCGACGCGGTCGACCGCGGGGTCGCCACCGCCGAGGACGTCGACACGGCGATGCGGCTCGGGGTCAACTACCCGGCCGGACCGCTGGAGTGGGCCGCGAGCGTCGGCCACCAGCGCGTGTGCGAGCTGCTCAGGGCACTGCACGAGTGGTACCCGACGGGGCGGTACGCGCCGGGCGTCGGTCTCGTGCGCCGGGCGTACGACGAGGAAGCCCGAACGGGGAAGGACTCCCGATGACCACGGCGAAGCGCGACACCTACACCCCCGAGACGCTGCTCTCGGTCGCGGTACGGATTTTCAACGAGCGCGGTTACGACGGTACGTCGATGGAGCACCTGTCGAAGGCGGCGGGCATCTCCAAGTCGTCGATCTACCACCACGTGACCGGCAAGGAGGAGCTGCTGCGGCGGGCGGTCAGCCGCGCGCTCGACGGCCTGTTCGCGATCCTCGACGAGCCGGGGGCCGGGCGGGGCCGGGCCGTCGAGCGGGTCGAGTACGTCACGCGCCGCACCGTCGAGGTGCTGATCGCGGAGCTGCCGTACGTGACGCTGCTGCTGCGGGTGCGGGGCAACACGGGCACCGAGCGGTGGGCGATGGAGCGCCGCCGCGAGTTCGACCACCGGGTGGCCGAGCTGCTGAAGGCCGCAGCCGCCGAGGGCGACCTGCGGGCGGACGTGGACATCCGGCTCGCGACCCGGCTCCTCTTCGGCATGATCAACTCGCTGGTGGAGTGGTACCGGCCGCAGCAGGACCCCGCGGAGGAGCAGCAGCTGGCCGAGACCGTCGCCCGGTTGGCCTTCGACGGGCTGCGGACGGCTTCCTGACGGCCTCCTGGCGAGCTCCCGGAGATCTCTCGGCGGGCTTCCCGGTGGGCTCCGCCCCGCCCGTCAGGTCTCCCGGTGGTCCGGGTCGAGGTCGGTCTCCTCGAAGACCAGCAGGGTCCGGGTGGAGAGCACCTCCGGGATCGCCTGGAGCCTGGTGAGCACCAGCTCGCGCAGGGTTCGGTTGTCCGGGGTGTGCACCAGGAGCAGGACGTCGAAATCGCCGCTGACCAGCGCGATGTGTGCGGCTCCCGGCAGGGCCTGGAGCTGTTCGCGCACGGTCCGCCAGGAGTTCTGGACGATCTTGAGCGTGATGTAGGCGGAGGCGCCGTGCCCCGCCCGCTCGTGGTTGACGCGCGCGCTGAAGCCGCGGATCACGCCGTCGTCGACGAGCCGGTTGATCCGTGCGTAGGCGTTGGCCCGGGAGACGTGCACCCGCTCGGCCACGGAGCGGATCGAGGCGCGCCCGTCCGACTGGAGGATGCGCAGGATGTCGCGGTCGACGGCGTCCAGAGGACGTGCCGGAAAGGCCGGGACCGGCGTCGCGGGCGCCGGGACGACGGCCTGCTCCCGCTCGTCGGCCATTTGTTCATCCGCCATGTGCCCCCGCCTCTCTCCGGTGGACGACCTGTGTCCATCCCAGGCTGTGGAGAACCGTTTGTCCACAGGCTGGAGGTGCCTGTAGCCAAAATGCCTCCACGACCGAACAATCGGTAGGTGAGGCGCACCACACTCGCGCCGCCCGTCTTCGGGTGTCATGCCCGCTCCCACGAGGAGGTGGACTCGTTGCGACAGCGCAGTTCGACAGTCCAAGAGCCGCCCGGTGCCGCCCGCGCCCACCGGACCCCCCCGCCGGCATGGCAGCCGTGCACCGACCCCGCCCCGCTGCTGCCCGACGCCGAGCCGCTGCGCGTGCTCGGCACGGCCGCCGCGGCCGACGCCGACCCCGCGCTGCTGCTGAGGCTCTACGCGGAGCTGGTCCGGGGCCGCCGTTACAACACGCAGGCGACCGCCCTCACCAAGCAGGGCCGCCTCGCGGTGTACCCGTCCACCACCGGCCAGGAGGCGTGCGAGATCGCCGCCGCGACGGCCCTGGAGGACCGGGACTGGCTCTTCCCCTCGTACCGCGACACCCTGGCGGCGGTCGCACGCGGACTCGACCCCGTCCAGGCCCTGACCCTGCTGCGCGGCGACTGGCACACCGGTTACGACCCGCACGAGCACCGGATCGCGCCGCTCTGCACGCCCCTGGCCACCCAGCTCCCGCACGCGGTGGGACTCGCCCACGCCGCCCGCCTCAAGGGCGACGACGTCGTCGCCCTCGCCATGGTCGGCGACGGCGGCACCAGCGAGGGCGACTTCCACGAGGCGCTGAACTTCGCGGCCGTCTGGCGGGCGCCCGTGGTCTTCCTCGTCCAGAACAACGGCTTCGCGATCTCCGTGCCGCTCGCCAAGCAGACCGCCGCGCCCTCCCTCGCCCACAAGGCCGTCGGGTACGGCATGCCCGGCCGGCTCGTGGACGGCAACGACGCGGTCGCCGTCCACCAGGTGCTCACCGAGGCCGTGGCCCGCGCGCGGCGCGGCGGCGGGCCGACCCTGGTCGAGGCCGTCACCTACCGGATCGACGCCCACACCAACGCCGACGACGCCACCCGCTACCGCGAGGCCGCCGAGGTCGAGGCCTGGCGGGCGCACGACCCGGTCCTGCTCCTCGAACGGGAGCTGACGGAGCGCGGACTGCTGGACGAGGACGGCAGGCGCGCGGCGGCCGAGGCCGCCGAGACGATGGCCGCGGACCTGCGCGAGCGGATGAACGCCGACCCGGTGCTCGACCCGATGGACCTCTTCGCCCACGTCTACGCGGAGCAGACCGCGCAGCTGCGCGAACAGGCGGCGCAGCTGCGCGCCGAGCTCGAAGCCGAGGGTGAGGCGTGATGACGACCGCGACGACCGGCCCCCGGGCGGACGGAACCGGCGGGAGGGCCGGGAGGGCCAAGCCCGCCACGATGGCCCAGGCGCTCCAGCGCGCCATGCGCGACGCCATGGCCGAGGACCCGGCCGTCCACGTGATGGGCGAGGACGTCGGCACCCTCGGCGGCGTCTTCCGCGTCACCGACGGGCTCGCCGCCGAGTTCGGCGAGGACCGCTGCACGGACACCCCGCTGGCCGAGGCGGGCATCCTCGGCGCGGCCGTCGGCATGGCCATGTACGGCCTGAGGCCGGTCGTGGAGATGCAGTTCGACGCCTTCGCCTACCCGGCGTTCGAGCAGCTGGTCTCCCACGTGGCCCGGATGCGCAACCGCACGCGCGGCACGATGCCGATGCCGATCGTCGTCCGCGTCCCGTACGGCGGCGGCATCGGCGGCGTCGAGCACCACAGCGACTCCTCCGAGGCGTACTACACGGCCACACCGGGGCTGCACGTCGTCACCCCGGCCACCGTCGAGGACGCCTACGGCCTGCTGCGCGCGGCCATCGCCTCCGACGACCCCGTGGTCTTCCTGGAGCCCAAGCGGCTCTACTGGTCCAAGTCCGACTGGTCCCCGGAGGCGCCCGCCGCCGTCGAGCCGATCGGCAGGGCCGTCGTACGGCGCCGGGGCACCGGCGCCACCCTGATCACCTACGGCCCCTCCCTGCCGGTCTGCCTGGAGGCGGCGGAGGCCGCGCAGGCCGAGGGCTGGGACCTGGAGGTCGTCGACCTGCGCTCGCTCGTGCCGTTCGACGACGAGACCGTCTGCGCCTCGGTGCGGCGCACCGGACGCGCGGTGGTGGTCCACGAGTCGACCGGTTTCGGCGGCCCCGGCGCGGAGATCGCCGCCCGGGTGACCGAACGCTGCTTCCACCACCTGGAGGCACCGGTGCTGCGGGTCGCGGGCTTCGACATCCCGTACCCGCCGCCGATGCTGGAACGGCACCACCTGCCCGGCGTGGACCGGGTCCTGGACGCGGTGGCGCGACTCCAGTGGGAGGCGAACAACTGATGGCCCGGGTTCTCGAGTTCAAACTGCCCGACCTCGGTGAGGGGTTGACCGAGGCCGAGATCGTGCGCTGGCTGGTCGCCGTCGGCGACGTGGTCGCCGTGGACCAGCCGGTCGTCGAGGTCGAGACGGCCAAGGCCGTGGTCGAGGTGCCCTGCCCGTACGGCGGCGTCGTCACCGCCCGGTACGGCGAGGAGGGCACCGAACTGCCCGTCGGGGCGCCTCTCCTGACGGTCGCGGTGGGCGGCGCCGAGGAACCGGCGCCCGCGGCCTCCGCCCCGGAGAGCGCCGCCGACGCCGCCGTGTCCTCGGAGTACTCGGGCAACGTGCTGGTCGGGTACGGCACCGCCGGGCCCGCCGCCCGGCGTCGGCGGGTGCGGCCTGCGGACCCGGCCACCGCCCGGGTGACGGTGGCGGCGCCCGCCTCCGCCTCCGCGACGGTCACGGCCCCCGCTCCCGCGCCGGCCGGCACTTCCGCTCCCGCGCCGGCGACCGGGGCCGTCGACGGGCACCGGAGGCCCGCGCCCGTCATCTCCCCGCTCGTGCGGAAGCTGGCCAGGGACGGGGGGCTCGACCTGCGGCGGGTGCGCGGCTCGGGGCCCGAGGGGCTGATCCTGCGGGCCGATGTCGAGCGGGCCCTCGCGGACCTGGAGAAGCCCGCCGCCGCCCCGGCACCCCTCCTCGCCCCCGTTCCTTCCGCCTCCGCCCCTTCCGGTACCGCTCCGGGTGCGGAGCGGATTCCGCTGCGCGGGCTCCGGGGCGCGGTGGCGGACAAGCTGTCCCGCAGCCGTACGGAGATCCCGGACGCGACCTGCTGGGTCGACGCCGACGCCACCGAACTGATGGCGGCGCGGACGGCGATGAACGCGGCGGGCGGACCGAAGATCTCGCTGCTCGCGCTCCTCGCCCGGATCTGCGTCCACGCCCTGGCCCGCTTCCCCGAGCTGAACTCCACGGTCGACACCGCCGCCCGGGAGATCGTCCGCCTGCCGGACGTGCACCTCGGTTTCGCCGCCCAGACCCCGCGCGGCCTCGTCGTCCCCGTGGTCAAGGACGCGGGGCGGCGGACGGCGGAGTCGCTGACGGAGGAGTTCGGGCGCCTGACCGAGGCCGCCCGGCGGTCCGCGCTCACCCCGGCCGACCTGACAGGCGGCACCTTCACCCTCAACAACTACGGGGTGTTCGGGGTGGACGGCTCCACGCCGATCGTCAACCACCCCGAGGCCGCCATGCTCGGGGTCGGCCGGATCGTCCCCAAGCCCTGGGTGCACCGGGGCGAGCTGGCCGTCCGCCAGGTGGTGCAGCTCTCGCTCACCTTCGACCACCGCGTCTGCGACGGCGGTACGGCCGGCGGCTTCCTGAGGTACGTGGCGGACTGCGTCGAACAGCCCGCCGTCCTGCTCCGAACGGTCTGACGGCCCGCAGCCCGCAGCCCGCTGTCGCGGCACGCGGAACCGGTTGCCGGGCCCGCCGGACGGGCCCGGACCGGTCCGGTTCGGGGCCGGTCCGTCCCTCCCCGAGGGACGGACCGGACGCTCGTGGGGCCCGGCGGCCCATACTGCTGGGGTGACTACCGCATACGACGCCGTCGTGCTCGCCGGGGGCGCCGCCGAGCGGCTCGGCGGCGCGGACAAGCCCGCCGTACGGGTCGGAGGGCGCACCCTCCTGGACCGCGTGCTCGCGGCATGCCCCGACGCCGGACGGACCGTGGTCGTCGGAGACCCCCGGCCGACCGGCCGGCCCGTCCGCTGGACCAGGGAGGAGCCCCCCGGCGGCGGTCCGGTGGCCGCCCTCGACGCGGGGGTGCGGGAGACGGGAGCCGCCGTGCTGCTCGTCCTCTCCGCCGACCTTCCCTTCCTGGACGGAACCACCGTGCGGAGCCTCCTCGGCGCCCTGGCGGAGGAGCCCGGGACCGAGGCCGCGCTCCTCGTCGACGACGGGGGGTGGGACCAGCCGCTCGTCGCCGCGTACCGGGCCGGGCCGCTGCGCCGGGAGCTGCTCCGGCTCGCGGACGAGCGGCACGGCCTCGCCCACGTGCCCCTGCGGCACCTCACGCGCGCGCTCCGTGTCACCCGGGTTCCCGGGGGGTCCCTCGCCTCGTTCGACTGCGACACCTGGGAGGACATCGCCACGGCCCGGGCCCGCATCAGGGAGCATGGGACCGTGCTGGACGAATGGATCACCGCAGTCAAGGACGAACTGGGCATCGAGCTGGACGTCGACACCGGCGTGCTGCTCGACCTGGCCCGCGACGCCGCCCACAACGTGGCCCGCCCCGCCGCGCCCCTGACCACCTTCCTCGTGGGGTACGCGGCGGCGCGAGCGGGCGAGAACGGCCCCGAGGCGGTCGCCGAGGCCGCCCGCAAGGCCGTGGCGCTCGCCCTGCGCTGGGAGTCCGAACAGGACGGAACCGGATGAGCCTGAAGGAGCCCGCCCCCACCGCCTCCGGGTCCCCGGTGACCTCCGGGCCTCCCATAGATCCCGGAGCTCCCGGAGCCTCCGGGCCCCCCGGGGCCGCCGCCGACGCGAAGGCCGAGCGGCCCTGCGGGGCGGTTTCCTGGCCCGACGCGCGGGCCGCCGCGAGCCGCGCCGGGACGGCCGCGCGGGCCGGCCGGAAACCGCTGGGGCTCCCGCTCGGCCGGGCGCTCGGCCAGGTCCTGGCGGAACCGCTCCTCGCCCTCGTCGACCTGCCCTCCTTCGACACCTCCGCCATGGACGGCTGGGCGGTCGCGGGCCCCGGCCCCTGGCACGTCCGCGAGGCCGCCGCCGTCCTCGCCGGTCGCGCACCGGCCGCCGCCCTGGCCGCGGGGGAGGCGGTACGGATCGCCACCGGCGCCCCCGTTCCGCCCGGGACCACGGCCGTCCTCCGTACCGAGCACTCCCGGACCGGCCCCGGCGGCGGTACGGGGAACCTTCCGCTGCACGCCCTGCGCGAGATCGTCGCCGGGCAGGACATCCGTCCCCGGGGACAGGAGTGCCGCTCCGGCGACGAGCTGCTGCCCGCCGGCACCACCGTGACCCCCGCCGTGCTGGGGCTCGCCGCCGCCGCCGGGTACGACGAACTCCCCGTGCCGCCCCGGCCCCGCGTGGAGATCCTGGTCCTCGGCGACGAACTCCTCGCGTTCGGTCTTCCCCACGAAGGGCTCATCCGGGACGCCCTCGGACCGATGCTCGGCCCCTGGCTGGCGGCGCTCGGCGCGGACGTCCTGGCCACCCGCCGGATCGGTGACGACGCCGAGGAACTGCACGCGGCCGTCACCGGTTCGACGGCCGATCTGGTCGTCACCACCGGAGGAACCGCCGCGGGCCCCGTCGACCACGTCCACCGCGTACTCGACAGAGCCGGTGCCACCCTCCTGGTCGACGGGGTGAGGGTCCGGCCGGGACATCCGATGCTCCTCGCCCACCTCGGAGCCGGTCCCGGGGAGCCCCGGCACGTACGCCACCTCGTCGGGCTGCCCGGCAACCCGCTCGCGGCCGTCTCCGGACTGCTCACCCTCGCCGCGCCCCTGCTCGCCGCCCTGTCGGCGGTCGAGGACGGGGCCGGAGCGGGGCTCCGTTCTCTCGTGTCGTACCGTGTGGCCGTTCGGGACGAGGTGCACGGGCACCCCCATGACACGCGTCTCGTTCCGGTCGTCCACCACGGCGGGCAGGTCGTCCCGCTGCGCTACAACGGACCGGCCATGCTCCGCGGGATCGCCGCCGCGGACGCCCTGGCCGTCGTTCCGCCCGGCGGGGCCCGCCCCGGCCGCGAGCTGGACGTCCTCGACCTTCCCTGGCCGACGGCGGCGGGCCCGTACCGGGCCAAGGAGCGTGTTTCACGTGAAACTTCCCAGTCGTGACGTGATGGCCCGTCACGCCGACGAGAAACTCGCCGGACCCCGGGTCACACTGCCCCGGCGAGTGGTCGAGCGGCCGCTGCGCCAGGTCGGCAAGCGGCTGCTCATGGCGTTCGCCGTGCTGGCCGCGACGGTCCTCATCGTCTATTTCGACCGCGGCGGTTACCACGACAACGCCGACGAGGAGCTCGACTTCCTCGACTGCGTCTACTACGCGACCGTGACGCTCTCCACCACCGGCTACGGCGATGTCGTCCCGTACAGCGACACGGCGAGGCTCGCCAACATCCTGCTGGTCACGCCCTTGCGCGTGCTGTTCCTGATCATCCTGGTCGGCACCACCCTGGAGGTCCTCACCGAGCGGACCCGGGAGGAGTTCCGGCTGAACCGCTGGAGGTCCACCTTGCGCGACCACACCGTCATCGTCGGCTTCGGCACGAAGGGGCGGTCCGCGATCCAGACCCTCTGCGCCACGGGGCTCAGCAAGGAGCAGATCGTCATCGTCGATCCCTCCAGCAAGGTGATCGAGACGGCGAACGCGGACGGTTTCGTCGGTGTCATCGGGGACGCGACCCGCAGCGCCGTGCTGCTCCGCGCCGAGGTGCAGCGGGCGCGGCAGATCGTCATCGCCACCCAGCGCGACGACACGGCCGTCCTGGTCACCCTCACGGCACGCCAGCTCAACCGGGGCGCGAAGATCGTCGCCGCCGTCCGCGAGGAGGAGAACGCGCCGCTGCTGCGCCAGTCCGGCGCGGACGCGGTCATCACCAGCGCCAGCGCCGCCGGCCGCCTGCTCGGCCTCTCGGTGCTGAGCCCCAGCGCCGGCACGGTGATGGAGGACCTGATCCAGCAGGGTTCCGGCCTCGATCTGGTCGAGCGCCCGGTGAACAAGAGCGAGGTCGGCAAGAGCGTGCGGGAGACCGGGGACCTCGTGGTGAGCGTGCTCCGGGGACACCGGCTGCTCGGCTACGACGATCCCGCGGCCAGCCCGCTCCAGCTGACCGACCGCCTGATCACCATCGTGCGCGCCGTGCCGGTGACCCGTCTCTCCCCGCCGCCGGAGAACTGAGACGCCCGGCCGGAACCGTCTGGACGGGAACCGCCCCGCCGGAACCGCTCGCCGGGGCCCCAAAAAACCGCCCCGCCGAAATCCCCCCGCTGGAACCGCCCCGCCGGAGCCTCCCGGCCGGGACCCGGACCCCGGCGGCGGTCCCGGGAGTAGCCTCGCCGTCATGTATGCGATCACGATTCCGGAACCCGGTGGACCCGAGGCCCTGATCTGGTCCGAGGTGCCCGACCCCGTGCCCGGCGAGGGCGAGGTCCTCGTCGAGGTGGCGGCGAGCGCGGTCAACCGTGCCGACCTGCTCCAGCGCCAGGGTTTCTACGATCCGCCGCCGGGCAGCTCCCCGTACCCCGGTCTGGAGTGCGCGGGCCGGATCGCCGCGCTCGGTCCCGGGGTGTCCGGCTGGGCCGTCGGCGACGAGGTGTGCGCGCTGCTCGCGGGCGGGGGCTACGCGGAGAAGGTCGCGGTCCCGGCCGGTCAGCTCCTTCCGGTGCCGAAGGGCATCGACCCGGTCACGGCCGCCGCGCTCCCCGAGGTCGCGTGCACCGTCTGGTCGAACGTCTTCATGGGCGCGCGCCTGGGCCCCGGGGAGACGCTGCTCGTGCACGGCGGGGCCAGCGGGATCGGCACGATGGCGATCCAGCTCGCGAAGGCGGCCGGAGCGCGGGTCGCGGTCACCGCGGGCAGCCCCGGGAAACTGGAGCGCTGCGCCGGACTGGGCGCGGACGTCCTCATCGACTACCGCGAGCAGGACTTCGTGGAGGAGCTGCGCAGGGCGACGGACGGAGCCGGGGCGGACGTCGTCCTGGACATCGTCGGCGCCAAGTACCTGGAGCGGAACGTGAAGGCGCTGGCCGTGAACGGCCGGCTCGTGGTCATCGGCCTCCAGGGCGGGACGAAGGGCGAGCTGAACCTCGGAGCGCTGCTCGCGAAGCGCGGCACCCTCATGGCGACCACGCTGCGGTCCCGCCCGGCGCGGGAGAAGGCGGCCGTCGTCGCCGCCGTCCGCGAGCACGTCTGGCCGCTGATCGAGGCGGGCACGGTCAAGCCGGTCGTCGACCGTACGGTGCCGCTGCCGGAGGCCGCCGAGGGACACCGGGCACTGGAGTCCGGCGGCCACGTGGGCAAGGTCCTGCTGCTCGCGCCCCGGGGCTGAACGGCCGCACGCGGGAGGGCCCGGCACACCGTGTGCCGGGCCCTCCCGCGTGCGCGCGCCGTCCTACAGGTACGGGCCCGAGCGCACCGCGTGGCCCGGTCCGTGGTCGTCGTCATCGTCGTGCCCGGCGCCCGGCGGCAGCGCCCGGCGCATCTGCTCCAGCTGGGCGCGGGCCGCCATCTGCTGGGCGAACAGCGCCGTCTGGATGCCGTGGAAGAGGCCCTCCAGCCAGCCCACGAGCTGGGCCTGCGCGATGCGCAGCTCCGCCTCGGAGGGGATCGCGTCGTCCGTGAACGGCAGGGAGAGCCGCTCCAGTTCCTCGACCAGTTCGGGCGCGAGCCCGTCCTCCAGCTCCTTCACGGAACCGGCGTGGATGTTCTTGAGCCTGACGCGGCTGGCCTCGTCGAGAGGAGCCGCGCGGACCTCCTCCAGAAGCTGCTTGATCATGCTGCCGATCCGCATGACCTTCGCGGGCTGCTCCACCATTTCCGTCACCGGGACCTCGCGGGATTCGTCGTCACCCTGAGTGCCGCCGAGCGCCATCCCGTCCTGTCCCACGATGAGGACCTGGGGGCTCTCCTGCGACCTGTCATTCCTCGGCTTCTCCATGCCGCCATTCTCTCGCACACGCGCTTCACCACGGGGTGTGCCCCCGGACGGGAGTGATCCACCCTCGTCCGGGGGCACAGGCGGGCGACGAGGTCCGTCAGGTCGCCTCGCGCCGGGCCAGCGCGCCGCGCGAGCGGGTCACGAGGGCGGCGAGCAGCGCGGCGCCCAGCGGGACGACGACGATCAGGCCGGCCAGGGTCTCCCACGGGACGACGATCGGCAGGTCGGGCGGGGTGCCTCCGACGCTCCAGCCCTCGGCGACGCTCTCCTCGTAGGAGCGGAGCCGGTCGCGCTCCTCGGTGAGGCGGAGGCCGACGGCGGGCAGCAGTCCGGCGGCCGAGCCGAGGACCACGCCCATCGCGGCGACGACTCCGCACTGGAATCCGCTGAGCGTGCGGCGGACCCGGGGCGGGGCGCCCACGGCGGCGAGCGTCTTCAGGTCGGCCTCGGCGTCCGCCTGGGCGAGTCCGGTGGCGATGCCGGCGGCGCCGATCGTGACGAGTCCGGCGAAGATGGCCAGCGAGAGCAGGACGATCCCGTTCTCGTTGACGAAGCCCTCCTCCAGCCGCAGCACGATGTTGCTGCCGAGCTTGGTGATCTCGCCGTCGAGCTTCTGCCGCTGCTCTTCGTCCGGGAGGCGGTCGGTGGCGGCGTACAGGCCCATCGGCACGGTGGAGAGGCCGGCGGCCCTGGCCGCGGCCGGGGTCATCAGGGCCTGGAGGCCGTAGGACTCCTTGTCGCCGGGTACCAGGTAGGCCGGAATCGAGGTGACCTTGCCGGGCGCGGGCCGTCCTTCCTCGGACGCCTTGTCGGCGGCGGCGATGTCGGTGATCTGCTTGATCCCGACGGTGCCGTCCTTGGCGACCTGGGCGCGGGAGAAACTGACGATCCTGCCGTCGGCGAGGGCCTTCACGGCCCCGGGGTCGTCGATCCCCAGGACCTGGAGGACCTTGGCGTCGCCCACGAGCAGACCGCCGTCGATGTAGAGGCCGTCGCCGGAAGGCTCCTTGCAGCGCCAGTCGTCGGTGAGCATCTTCCGCCGCTGCTCGGGGGTGAACTTCTGGGAGGCGTCACCGCCGCCCGGGACCGTCGCGTGCATCGGGCACTGGTTCGCCGGGGGGACGACGACCTCGTAGCGGCCGCAGCCCGCCTCGGTGCTCCACGGGGCACAGCCGGGGTTGCCGACCGCGACGCGGTCGACATCGGCGCGGACGTCGACGGGCAGGTACCGCTGGACGGCCTCGCGGACCGCCGGGACGTCCCGGCCGCCCTCCTCGGGGACGAAGGCGGCGACCACGCCGTACGGCAGCACGGGCTGGTACTCGGCCCTGTTCTCGGCCTCCCTGCTGGCCATGTACGTGGAGACGGCGACCGTTCCCGCGACGGCGGCGAGGACGGCGGCGACGGCCGGTGCCGTACGGCCCCGGTTGCGGACGGCGTCCCGCAGCGCGAGGCGCGGGGAGAGCGGCAGCCAGCGCCCGGTACGCCCGAACAGGCCCACCAGAGCCGGAGTCAGGGCGACGATGCCCAGCTCGGCCAGGGCGGAGCCGGCGGCCACCAGGGCGGCCTGCTGGCTGACGAGGGAGCCGAAGAGGGCGATGGCCGCACCGAGGAGGAAGGCCACGAGGCCGATGACGGGCAGCACCCGGCTGCCGCGGCGGACGCCGCGCCGGCCGGTGAGCGAGGCGAGGACGCTCTGCCGGGAGGCGGTGAAGGCCGGGACGATCGCGGCGAGCAGACCGGTCAGGACCGCGAGCAGGGCGATGCCGAGGATTTCCAGCGGCCGGACGTCGAAGGCGCCGAACCGCTGGCCCATCGTCTCTTCGAGGAACGGCCGCAGCAGCAGGGTCAGGGCCACGGCGAGCACGGTGCCGACGACGGCCGCCACGACGCCGATGACCAGACCGCCGCTCAGCACGATCGCCCGGATGTGGCTGCGGGCACCGCCGTTGGCCCCGACCAGGCCGAGCTGGCGGCGCGAGCGCCGGGCGCCGACCGCGAACGCGGGTCCGGCGAGCAGGCAGATCTCCAGCATCGCCAGGCCCACGACGGTCGCGAGAGAGGCGAGTTCGGCGGGGGAGAGACCCGGCTGGAAGTCGTAGGTGCCCCAGCCGTCCTTCTGGTAGAGCGGCACGTCGGCGTGGGCGGGCGGATCGAGCAGCACGGCACGCGAGGTGACGGAGACGCCCTTGGTGTTGGCCTCCTGGACCATGTTCCACGTGAAACCGCCGGGCTTCCGCACCAGGTACGAGACGGAGCTCTCCGGGACCGGCAGACCGCTCTTCACGATGGCTTTCGTGTACGGCTCGAAGAAGGCGCCGGGCAGGACGTTGATCTGATCGGCCTTGAGCGAACTGGGAAGTTCGTAGGAGCCGACGATCCGGTACGGGCGGTCGAAATTGCGAGCGGAAAGGGTCGATCCGATCGCCAGTCCGCTGCTCTCCAGGAAGTGCGAGGTCGCCATGGCCTCGTCGGCCTTCTCCGGGAGGCGTCCCTCCAGAAGCGGCATGATGCCGCGCGCGATCGGGTCGGACGCCTTCAGCTCGCGGACCTCGGTCACCAGCAGGCCGTGGGTTGTGGTCAGCTTGGCCGATCCGACCCGGTCCGTGAGGACGGTGGAACCCGCGGGGATGGCCTGGGTGACGTCGGTGTCGCCGGACGGCCAGGGCCTGCCGGGACCGTCCTCGGCCGGAGCGCGCATTTCGCCCTCCGGGTCCTGGAGGATCGGCACGCCGCCCATGTGGGCGTCCGTGAAGCGCGCGTCGGCCGCGCCGACCAGCCGGTCCAGCCGCTCGGCGGGGGAGAGCGTCGAGCTGCGGTAGGTCAGGTCGAGGGCACTGACGCCCAGGATGGGCAGCGCGATCATCGCGAGGACGAGGGCGCTGCGGCCCTTGGCGCGCCAGGCGTCGCGTCGGGCGATGCGGATCGCGGCCCGCCAGGAGTGGAACCAGGTCTTCACGCCTCCGCCACCCGGCCCGTGAGGAGGGAGTCGGCCTCGCTGCGCACGGTCTGGTCGACGATGGCGCCGTCCCGCAGGAACACGACGCGGTCGGCCCAGGCGGCGAACCGGGGCTCGTGGGTGACGAGGACGCCGGCGGCGCCCGCGTCGCAGCGGGAACGGAGCAGGGCGAGGACGGACTCGCCGGTCTCGGAGTCGAGGGCGCCGGTCGGCTCGTCGGCGAGGACGAGCCGGCGGTCGCCGACCAGGGCGCGGGCGATGGCCACGCGCTGCTGCTGCCCGCCGGACATCTCGTCGGGGAAGCGGTCGGCGAGGTGGCCGAGCGACATCTCCTCCAGGGCGGCGATGGCCTCGACGCGCGCCTTGCGGGCGGAGGTCCCGTCCAGTTCACGGGGCAGGGCGACGTTCTCGGCTGCCGTGAGGGCCGGGATGAGGTTGTAGTCCTGGAAGACGTACCCGATGCTGCGGCGGCGGAGGGCCGCGAGCTGCTTGACGCCGGCGGTGGTGATGTCGGTCCCCTCGACGATCACCCGGCCCCCGCTGGGGGCGTCCAGGCCGCCCGCGATGGTGAGCAGGGTGGACTTGCCGGAGCCGGACGGGCCCATGACGGCGACGAGTTCGCCGGGGTGCACGGAGAGGTCGATGCCGCGCAGGGCGTGCACCTCGGTGGCGCCCGCGCCGTGGACGCGGGTCAGGCCCTGGAGTTGCAGCACGGGCTGCTGTGTGGACATGGGAAGGGTTCCCCCCTTGGTCGTACCGGGCGGTCGGCCGGGTACGGAGCGTGCGGTGGAAGGTGGTGCGTCAGAGGTACGGAAGAGGTGCGGGCGCGCCGTGGCACGCCCCGGGGCGCGGGCGCGCGAACGGCGGGCCCGGTGGCCGGGGCACGCGGTCACCGCGCCCCGGGGTCATGGGCGTGCGGCCGCCCCGTCGGTCCGCGCGGAGGAGGCGGGTGCGGCGGAGGCGGGTGCCGGCGTCGCGGCGGGCTCCGGAGCGGTGGCCGGGGGCCGCGCCCGGTCGGCGGCGGGGTGCGCGGGGCCGTCGGACCCCGCGTCGCGGGACGCCCGCGCGGTCGCCGAGAGGCGGATCAGCCGGGACTCGCAGTGGTCCAGCCAGCGCGCCTCGGCCTCCGTCTGGAAGATCAGCTGCTCCAGGACGAGCAGCCAGGCCACGTCGTCCCGCTCCCGAGCCCCGCCGTTCTCGACGGCGAGGAGCGCCCGGGCCTTGAGCCGGGTGTAGTCCTGCATCGCCTTCACGGTGTGCCGGCGCTGGGACTGGATGACGTCGCGGATGTCGACGCAGGGCGCCCCCACCGCCATGGCGAGCTTGATGGCCAGTTCGTCACGGGCGGGGCTGGTGCGGTCCACCGGCCTCTCGAACCAGGTCCTCAGCTCGTCGCGGCCGGCGTCGGTGATCGCGTGGAGCACGTGCCCGGCTTCGTCCTCACCGCTCTGGGCGACCATGCCGTCGCGCTCCAGCCGCCCGAGGGTCGTGTAGACCTGGCCGACGTTGAGCGGCCAGGTGGAACCGGTACGGGACTCGAACTCCGTACGGAGCTGGGAGCCGTAGCGCGGACCTCGTTCGAGGAGGGCGAGGAGCCCGTGGCGGATCGACATACTCAGTATGTATACCGAGTATGTTCACCCGGACAACCGACCCGAGGGGGAAGCCGGGGGTCCGTCTCAAGGGGGATCCGGACGCCCGGACGGCTCAGCGGCGGCGCATCCGGAGCCCCAGGAAACCGATGCCGAGTCCCATCAGAGCCATCCCCACCCCCAGGGTGAGTACGGGAATCCGCTGGTGGGAGAGGCGGGAGACGGCTTCGGTGGCCGCCGGTGCCTCGGCGGCGGGGCGGTCGGCGGGCGTCGCCTCGTGCCGCGCGGGCTCCTCCTCGCGTACCGCTTCGGCCTCCTCCTCCCCGTCCTCCCACGGCTCCGGGTTCGCGGCGGTTCCGGTGCGGGGGGTGCTCGGGGCGGGGGCGGAAGGTGTCTCGGTGCGTCCGGGCCGGGGCCTTCCCTCCGCGGCCGGCCGGCCCGCGAGGGAGGCCGAGGCGCCGGGAGCGGGGGTGTGGAGGACGGGGTCGCGGGGAACGGGGGCGCCCCCGGCCCCGCCGGGCGCGGCGCCCGGGCGGGACGGGTCGGCACCGGGGGGCGTGGCTTCCCCGGTGTGGCCCGGAAGGGGGGAGGCGGACGGCGGGACGGTCGCGCCGGGCGTGCCCGGAGGAGGAGCGGAGGGCGCGGGGGGCACGGGGAGAGGGGAGGGGGCGGCGTCGGCCGGGGGCGCCGCCGGGTCCGTGGTGGAGGGCGCCGGTGCCGGGACCGTCGCCGAGGCGCCCGGTGGCTCCGCCGCGCGGGCGACGGGCGCCGCGTACAGGGCGCACGCGCAGATGAGGACGCAGGTGAGCGCCGGGCGCGCGGCCCGGGCCCGGACCCTGCGGAATGCTGGAGCCACCGGGTGACCCCCTCCCGTACCGAGCTGCCGAGGTGTCCGGCTCAGCGTCACACGCCGGAACGCCTCCGGCATCCGGGGTGGGCCCGCGGGGGGACCCGGAACCCTTCCGTCCCACGGCCCGCGCCCGCCGGGCGTCCGGCGGCGGGTGGCACGGGCGGCGCGGGGCGCCCGCGCCCGCCGCGGCGGTCCGCCCGGCTACTGCGGCGGGTTGCCCGTCGAGACCTTGAGGGTGAACTCGGCGTCCTTGGCGGCGATGTCCTCACCGGCCGGCGGGTACTGCTCCATCACCGTTCCCTCGCCGTAGGTCACCTCGTCCACCGGGGTCTGGACCTTGATCTTCCATCCGGCCTGCTGGATGCAGTCCTTCACCGACTGGATGTTCTTGAAGGTGAGGTTGGGCACCTCGAACTTCTCCGGGTCCTCGCTCGACTCCCTCGGCTGGGTGCACTTCTTCACGTCGATGGTCTTGGTCAGGTCGGGACCCTTGTGCCCGGGGACCGCCGTCGGGGTCTGCTGGGACTCGGTGCCGTTCGCCCGCGGGTCCGGCTCCTCCTTCTGGCTGAACGCCACGACCAGGCCGCCGATCGCGAGCAGGGCGACGACGACCGCCCCCGCGATCAGCGGGGTGTTCCGCCGGGAACCGCCGCCCGCCGGGGCGGACGCGGAGGGGTACGGCGCCGGGGTCGGGGCCTGCTGGTAGGCCGGCGCGGGAGCCTGGGCCTGCTGCGGGTAGCCGTACGAAGGGGTGGGGGCGGGGGTCGCGTGGCCGTACGGTCCCGGCTGGGGGGCCGGCGTCACGTACGGCTGCTGCACGCCGTGCGTGCCGGACCCGTGGGCCGGCGGCGGGGTCTGGCCGACGGGCGGGAAGACCGCGGAGCCGACGCCCGAACCGCTGCTGAGCGGGCTGCCCGGGACGATCACGGGCGCTCCGGTCTGCCCGGCCGCCAGGACCCGCAGGCACTCGTCGCGCATGGCCGCCGCGCTGGGGAACCGCTCGTTCGGGTTCTTCCGCAGGGCGCGGGCCACGAGGGCGTCCATGGCCGGGGTCACCGCGCGGTTGACGGACGACGGCGGGACCGGCTCCTCCTGCACGTGCGCGTACGCGATGGCGAGCGGCGAGTCGGCGTCGAAGGGCAGCCGGCCCGTCAGGAGCTGGAAGAGCATGATGCCGACCGAGTAGAGGTCGGAACGGGCGTCCACCGCGCGGCCGAGGGCCTGCTCGGGGGAGAGGTACTGGGGGGTGCCGACGACCATGCCGGTCTGCGTCATCGAGGTGACCCCCGACTGCATGGCCCGGGCGATGCCGAAGTCCATGACCTTGACCACGCCGCGCTTGGTCGTCATCACGTTGCCCGGCTTGATGTCGCGGTGGACCAGGCCCATCTCGTGGCTGACCTCGAGGGCCGCGAGCACGTCGGCCGTGACCTTCAGCGCCTTGTCGGCCGGCATCGCGCCGTACTGCCGGACGTCCGAGGCGAGGACCGAGCCGAGCGGCTGCCCCTCCACGTACTCCATGACGATGTACGGCATGACGGCGCCGTCGAGGGTGTCCTCGCCGGTGTCGAAGACCGAGACGATGTTGGTGTGCGACAGCTTCGCGACGGCCTGCGCCTCGCGCCGGAACCGCTCGCGGAAGGACTGCTCCCGGCCCAGTTCCGTGTGCAGCGTCTTGATGGCGACCTGCCGGTCGAGGGCGGTGTCGTACGCCAGGTACACCGACGCCATGCCGCCCTCGCCGAGAAGATCGCGCAGCTGGTACCGGCCGCCCGCGACCGAACCGCCCGCGTAGCGGCCCTGTGCGCCGTCCTGGCTCATCCGTGCTTCCCCCTACGCGCGCGTGGCGGCGTCGATCCGATTTTCCTGGCCAAGTCTGCCCGAGGGCAGTGACACGTCAAGCCAGGTGCCCGTTCCGTGACCCTCCGCACAGGAAGCGTTTCCGGACCGGGACGGTAACCGTTCGAATTTGCACAGGTGTACGTGAACGGGTTTGGACGGCCGGTCCATCTCGGACCGTGATGTCCCACGGAGCCTGTAGCGTGACGACTGGACACGGCACGACAGACGACGGCGAGGACTGATGGCACCCGAATCCGGAGCAGGCGGCGGTGCGCCGGACGCGTCCGCGGAGTCCTGGGGCGTCGGCGGGGTCGTCGGCGACGGACGGTACCGCCTGACGCACCGCCTGGGGCGCGGCGGCATGGCGGAGGTCTTCGCCGCCGAGGACGTGCGGCTCGGCCGTACCGTGGCCGTCAAGCTGCTGCGCGCCGACCTCGCCGAGGACCCGGTCTCCAAGGCCCGCTTCACGCGCGAGGCGCAGTCCGTCGCCGGACTCAACCACCACGCCATCGTCGCGGTGTACGACTCGGGCGAGGACCTCGTGGCCGGCCGGCCCGTGCCGTACATCGTGATGGAGCTGGTCGAGGGCCGCACCATCCGCGACCTGCTGCTGAGCGCCGAGGCGCCCGGTCCCGAGCAGGCCCTCATCATCGTCTCCGGGGTCCTGGAGGCGCTGGCCTACTCGCACCAGCACGGCATCGTGCACCGCGACATCAAGCCGGCGAACGTGATCATCACCCACTCCGGCGCGGTGAAGGTCATGGACTTCGGCATCGCCCGCGCCCTGCACGGCGCGCAGTCGACGATGACCCAGACCGGCATGGTCATGGGCACGCCGCAGTACCTCTCCCCCGAGCAGGCGCTCGGCAAGACCGTCGACCACCGCTCGGACCTGTACGCGACGGGCTGCCTCCTCTACGAACTCCTCGCCCTGCGGCCCCCCTTCACCGGCGAGACCCCCCTCTCCGTGGTGTACCAGCACGTCCAGGACGCGCCGGTCCCGCCGTCCGACGTGACGGGGTCCGTGCCGCCGGAGCTCGACGGCCTGGTGATGCGCTCGCTCGCGAAGGACCCGGACGACCGGTTCCAGAGCGCCGAGGAGATGCGCGGCCTCATCCAGTACAGCCTCCAGATGCTCCAGCAGCAGGGCGGCCACACCGGCATGTGGAACACCGGTCCGGTCGGGGCGTACGAGGGCGGGCACACCCCGGTCGGCGGCGTGGCCGCGACGACCGCGATGGGCCACCCGACGCACGGGGAGACCGCGCAGGGCCCGATCCTGCCGGCGGCGAACCTCCACGACGGCGGGTACGACGGCGGCACCGGCGGCTACGGCCACGGCGGTCCGGGCGGTGGCCGGGGGAAGCTGTGGCTGTTCGCCGCGCTCGCCCTCGTCGCGGTGGTCGCCGGAGTCGCGTTCGCGCTCAACAAGACGGGCGGCGACGGCGGCGGCGGCACCAAGGGCGGCACCACGCCGACCGCCACCACCTCGCCCTCGACGGCCTCGGAGAAGCCCACGCCCTCGGAGGAACCCTCCCAGGAGCAGACGCAGGAACCGGGCACGTCGAACGGCGGCTCGACGCAGGAGACGTGGTCCCCGCGTCCGACCTACCGGCCCACCAGGCCCACGCGCACGCCGTCGACCGAGATGCCGACGGACCCGACGACCACGCCCCCGACGGAGCCCACGGGCACGCCCACGAAGACGGACGAGCCCTCGACCGGTCCGACGACCACGCCCCCGCCCGTCCCGACCGGGGAGCCCGGCGGCGGCGGCAACGACGGCGGTGGCGGCAACGGCGGCAACGGCGGTGCGGGCGGCACCGCGCCGGGACCCGGCAGCGAAACGGGCTGACGCGACAGGGTCCCCTTCACCGGGGGCCCTTCGTCGTTCCGGCGGCGGCACACCGGCCGGGTCGCTGCCGTCCGGGGACCCGCCGGGCCCCGGTCGTACGGCCGCTTCCGGCCCTTTCGGCGGCCGTGCCCCCTCATCCCGCGAACGCCTCCCGCACGGCCTCGTACTCACGGGTCCACCAGACCGCCAGGGCGGACACCGCCGGGAACAGCGGGTCGGCCCTCCGGTCGTGCAGCTGGTAGCGCCAGCGCAGGGGCCAGAAGTCGTTGAGCCGTTCCCACCAGACGCGGTGCGCCGCGGTCGCCAGCTCGGCGCCGTCGGCCCCCGTCTCCCGCCGGTACGCGCGCGCGTACGCCCGCACCTTCTCCAGGGCCAGCTCGCCCCCCGGCCGTACGAAGAAGATGGCGGCGGCCCTGACCGCCTCCTCGGCCCGGGGGCGGAGCCCCAGCCGGTCCCAGTCGACGATCGCGGCGGGCTCGGCGCCCCGGTAGAGCAGGTTCAGCGGGTGGAAGTCGCCGTGCACCCACCCGGCTCCCGCGGCGGGCGGCGGGCGGCGGTGGGCGTGCTGGACGAGCAGCCGGCGGCGCTCCGCGAGCCGGTGCTCGGCCAGGGCGTCGAAGCTGTCGCGGGGGCGGTGGGCGCGGACGAGGCGGGTCAGCTCCTCGATGGTCCGGAAGGTGTCCCGGGGGTCCGCGCTCGCGCGCCCGTTCGTGTCCGGGTCCCCGTCGGTCCCGTCGGTCGCCCCGCCGATCGTCCCACCGGGAGCCCTCCCGGACGCCCCACCGGGGGTCCGTCCTCCGGGGACGCTCCCGGACGTCCTTTCGGATTCCGGGGGCTCCATCACCCGGTCGAGCGCGGTGTGGACCTGCCCGAGGAGGGTGCCCAGGCGGCGGGAGCCGCCGGTGGAGAGCTGGCCGCCGTCGCGGTGCCGCCCGTCGATCCAGGGGTGCAGGGCGTAGCAGTGGCCGTCGACGACGGTGACCGTACGGCCCCGGGCGTCGGCGAGCGGCGGGGCGACGGGCAGGCCGAGGGCGTGCAGCCGCTGGGTGGCACGGTGCTGGCGGGTGATGGTGGCGCGGTCGGCGGTGGGGGCGTCCAAGTGCTGTTTGAGGAAGTAGGTGCCGCGGGTGGTGGTGAGGCGGAAGCCCCGGTTGAGCAGCCCCTCGGTGACCGGAACGCAGGTCAGGGGCTCGCCGGCGTGCCGGTGGCGGCGCAGCAGGGCGCCGACGGGCGGGATGCTCACGGGCCGTGCGGGCGCCGGGGGCGAGCAGGTCGGCGGGGCGAGTGTTTCAGATGAGCGCGGCACCCTTCAGATGTTAGATCACTCTGGGTGGTGGGTTCGTCGCCGTACGGAGCGGAGCGGGCCCGCGAACGACCTCGCCCCGCCCGGAAGGCGTCCCCGCCCGGCGCCGCTCCGTCAGTGCCGCTCCGCCTGGAGCCGCGCCACGTACGCCGCCGCCTGCGAACGCCGTTCCATGCCCAGCTTCGACAGCAGGCCGGAGACGTAGTTCTTGATGGTCTTCTCCGCGAGGTGGAGCCGTTCGCCGATGGCCCGGTTGGTCAGGCCCTCGCCGATCAGGTCCAGGATCTTCCGCTCCTGCTCGGTCAGGCGGGCGAGTTTGTCGTCGCCCTTCGGGCCCTTGCCGTCGCGCAGCCGCTCCAGGACCCGGGCGGTCGCCACCGGGTCGAGCAGTGACCTGCCGGCCGCCACGTCCCGCACCGCGTTCAGCAGTTCGTTCCCCCGGATGGCCTTCAGGACGTACCCCGAGGCCCCGGCCATGATCGCGTCGAAAAGCGCCTCGTCGTCCGCGTACGAGGTCAGCATCAGGCACTTGATCCCCTCGTCCCGGGAGCGGACCTCCCGGCAGACCTCCACCCCGCTGCCGTCCGGCAGCCGGACGTCGAGCACCGCGACGTCCGGACGGGTCGCGGGGATCCTGACCAGCGCGTCCGCCACCGTACCGGCCTCGCCGACCACCTCGATGTCGTCCTCCACGGAGAGCAGCTCGTGGACGCCACGCCGGACGACTTCATGGTCGTCCAGCAGGAATACCCGGATTTTTCCTTTTTCGCGCACGCGGGCAGTCTCACATATTGGCTCTTCCCGCGCCCGGGGTGCGCGGGATAACGTGCCGCTTGTTCCGGTGGCCTCCAGGCCGTTGCCGACGCGCTGACCAGCCGCTGTTCCCGCTTTTCTCGATTTACTTGGAAATCCAAGCAAAATCGCAGGTCAAGGGGGGTTTCGCGGGAATGCCGCGCTGTGGGTAACGTGCCTATGACAGGGCGCTCGCCGGGGCACCTGTCACGCCCGACCCCGGCCGCGTCGCACCCACCCCGTGCGAAGGGTACGGACAAGGCGGAGAGCCGCACTGGCCTCACCGGCGAACCCGGGGGCCGGACCGACGGAGGAGCACGCACGTGACCGTGGAGAGCACTGCAGCGCGCAAGACGACGCGACGCGGCAGCGGCACCAAGCGCGCCGCAAGCGCGAGCGCGAGCACCACCAAGAAGACGAGCACGCGTGCCGAGGCGGAGACGGCCGAGCCCGAGCTCGTCCAGCTGCTGACGCCCGAAGGGGAACGCGTCCAGCACCCCGACTACGACATCGACCTGAGCGCCGAGGAACTGCGCGGCCTCTACCGCGACATGGTCCTCACCCGCCGGTTCGACGCGGAGGCCACCTCCCTCCAGCGCCAGGGCGAGCTGGGCCTGTGGGCCTCGCTGCTCGGCCAGGAGGCCGCCCAGATCGGTTCCGGCCGCGCGCTGCGGGACGACGACTACGTCTTCCCGACCTACCGCGAGCACGGCGTCGCCTGGGTCCGGGGGGTCGACCCGACGAACCTGCTGGGAATGTTCCGCGGCGTGAACCACGGTGGCTGGGACCCCAACAGCAACAATTTCCACCTGTACACGATCGTCATCGGCTCGCAGACGCTGCACGCCACCGGGTACGCGATGGGCATCGCGAAGGACGGCGCGGATTCCGCCGTGATCGCCTACTTCGGTGACGGCGCCTCCAGCCAGGGCGACGTCAACGAGGCGTTCACCTTCTCCGCGGTCTACAACGCCCCGGTCGTGTTCTTCTGCCAGAACAACCAGTGGGCGATCTCCGAGCCCACCGAGAAGCAGACCCGCGTCCCGCTCTACCAGCGCGCCCGCGGCTTCGGCTTCCCCGGCGTCCGGGTCGACGGCAACGACGTCCTGGCCTGCCTCGCCGTCACCCGCTCCGCCCTGGAGCGCGCCCGCCGCGGCGAGGGCCCGACCCTGGTCGAGGCGTTCACGTACCGCATGGGCGCCCACACCACCTCCGACGACCCGACGAAGTACCGCCGGGACGAGGAGCGCGAGGCGTGGGAGGCCAAGGACCCGATCCTGCGCCTCAAGGCGTACCTGGAGCGGGAGGGCCACGCCGACGCCGCCTTCTTCGAGAGCCTGGAGGCGGAGAGCGAGGCCCTCGGCCGGCGCGTCCGCGAGGGCGTCCGTTCCATGCCCGACCCGGAGGACCTGGCGATCTTCGACCACGTCTACGCGGACGGGCACGCGCTCGTCGACGAGGAGCGCGCCCAGTTCGCCGCCTACCAGGCGTCCTTCGCGGATGGCGAGGTCAAGTAACCATGGCTGTACAGAAGCTTCCGCTCGCCAAGGCGCTCAACGAGTCGCTGCGCACGGCACTGGAGACGGACCCCAAGGTCCTGATCATGGGCGAGGACGTCGGCAAGCTCGGCGGCGTCTTCCGCGTCACCGACGGCCTGCAGAAGGACTTCGGCGAGGACCGGGTCATCGACACCCCGCTCGCCGAGTCCGGCATCGTCGGCACCGCGATCGGCCTCGCCCTGCGCGGCTACCGGCCGGTCGTGGAGATCCAGTTCGACGGCTTCGTCTTCCCCGCGTACGACCAGATCGTCACGCAGCTCGCCAAGATGCACGCCCGGTCGCTCGGCAAGGTCAAGATGCCGGTCGTCATCCGCATCCCCTACGGCGGCGGCATCGGCGCGGTCGAGCACCACTCCGAGTCCCCCGAGGCGCTCTTCGCGCACGTCGCGGGCCTCAAGGTCGTCTCCCCCTCCAACTCCTCGGACGCCTACTGGATGCTCCAGCAGGCCATCCAGAGCGACGACCCGGTCATCTTCTTCGAGCCCAAGCGCCGCTACTGGGACAAGGGCGAGGTCGACACCGAGGCCATCCCCGGCGAGCTGCACCGCGCCCGGGTGGCCCGCGAGGGCACGGACCTGACGCTCGCCGCGTACGGTCCGATGGTGAAGGTCTGCCTGGAGGCGGCCGCGGCCGCCCAGGAGGAGGGCCGGTCGATCGAGGTCCTGGACCTGCGGACCGTCTCCCCGGTCGACTTCGACGCCGTCCAGCGCTCGGTCGAGAAGACGCGCCGTCTCGTGATCGTGCACGAGGCGCCCGTCTTCTTCGGTTCGGGCGCGGAGATCGCGGCCCGGATCACCGAACGCTGCTTCTACCACCTGGAAGCCCCCGTCCTGCGGGTCGGCGGCTACCACGCGCCGTATCCGCCGGCGCGCCTGGAGGAGGAGTACCTGCCGGGACTCGACCGTGTGCTCGACGCCGTCGACCGCTCGCTGGCGTACTGAGGAGAGCACCGTGACGATCCGCGAATTCAAGATGCCCGACGTGGGCGAGGGCCTCACCGAGGCCGAGATCCTCAAGTGGTACGTCCAGCCCGGTGACACCGTCGCCGACGGGCAGGTCGTGTGCGAGGTCGAGACGGCCAAGGCCGCCGTCGAGCTGCCGATCCCCTTCGACGGCACGGTCCACGAGCTGTGCTTCCCCGAGGGGACGACGGTCGACGTCGGCCAGGTCATCATCTCGGTCGACGTCGGCGGCGCGACCGGGTCCGCCCCGGTGGCCGAGGCCCCGGTGACCGAGTCCGTCGCGGCCCGGGCCGTGCCGGAGGAGGAGGACGAGCCGCAGGGCCGCCAGCCGGTCCTCGTCGGTTACGGCGTGGCCGCCAGCTCCACCAAGCGCCGCCCGCGCAAGGCCCCCGAGGGGGGTGCGCCGACCGCCGTCGCCGCGCCTTCCGCGCCCGCGGCCGTCGCCGCGCCTCCCGCCGCTCCCGTACAGGAACGGCTCAACGGGCACGCGCCGGCCGCCGGCCGCCCGCTGGCCAAGCCGCCGGTCCGCAAGCTCGCCAAGGACCTCGGCGTCGATCTGGCGACGGTCACCCCGACCGGCCCGGACGGCGTCATCACCCGCGAGGACGTCCACGCGGCGGCGGCCCCGGCCCCCGCCCCGGCCGTCGAGGCCCCGGTCCCGGCCCCGGCTCCGGCGTCCGTCGAGGCCCCGGCCTCCCCGTCGGCCGCCGTGCCCGGCGCGCGGGAGACCCGCGTGCCCATCAAGGGCGTGCGGAAGGCCACGGCGGCGGCGATGGTCGGCTCGGCCTTCACCGCGCCGCACGTCACCGAGTTCGTGACCTTCGACATCACCCGCACGATGAAGCTGGTCGAGGAGCTCAAGGCCGACAAGGACATGGCGGGCCTGCGGGTCAACCCGCTGCTCCTCGTCGCCCGGGCGGTCCTGGTCGCGATCAGGCGCAACCCCGGGATCAACGCGGCCTGGGACGAGGCGGCGCAGGAGATCGTCCTCAAGCACTACGTGAACCTGGGCATCGCCGCGGCCACCCCGCGCGGTCTGATCGTGCCGAACATCAAGGACGCGCACGCCCAGACCCTGCCCGAGCTGTCGAAGTCGCTGAGCGAGCTGGTCTCCACGGCCCGCGAGGGACGGACCACCCCGGCGGCGATGCAGGGAGGCACCTTCACCATCACCAACGTGGGCGTCTTCGGCGTCGACACCGGTACGCCCATCCTCAACCCCGGCGAGTCCGCGATCCTCGCGGTCGGCGCGATCAAGCTCCAGCCGTGGGTCCACAAGGGCGAGGTGAGGCCGCGTCAGGTCACCACGCTGGCCCTCTCCTTCGACCACCGTCTGATCGACGGTGAACTCGGATCCCGGTTCCTGGCGGACGTCGCCGCGATCCTGGAGCGGCCGAAGCGGCTGATCACCTGGGCGTGACGCCCGGACCGCGCCGTTTCACGTGAAACCGGAGGGCCCCGTCCACGATGCGGACGGGGCCCTTTGTCGCACCCCTGTTGTATCTATGCTGTGTTCATGGCATCGGCACCACCCGCGGCGGACCGCGTCTACGCACACGTCAAGCAGGCCGTACTCGACCGGCGTTACGAAGGGGGGACCCTCCTCACCGAGGGAGAGCTCGCCACGGCCGTGGGGGTGTCCCGGACGCCCGTCCGCGAGGCGCTGCTCAAGCTGGAGATGGAAGGGCTGCTGAAGCTCTACCCCAAGAAGGGCGCCCTCGTCCTCGCCGTCTCCGCCCAGGAGATCGCGGACGTGGTCGAGACCCGCCTCCTCGTCGAGGAGTTCGCCGTCCGCCGGGCCGTGCCCGCCCCCGCCGCCCTGGTCGCCCGCCTCGAAGAACTCCTGGAGGAGCAGAAGCGGCGAGCCGGGGAGGGGGACCTCGCCGAGGTCGCCGTCACCGACCGCTGCTTCCACGCCGAGATCGTCCGGCACGCGGGCAACCAGATCCTCGCCCGCCTCTACGACCAGCTCCGCGACCGCCAGCTGCGCATGGGCGTCGCCGTGATGCAGGCCCGGCCCGACCGCGTCGCCAAGAACATCACCGAGCACGCCGAGCTCCTCGACCGCATCAAGGCGGGCGACGCCGAGGGCGCCGCGCGCTGCGTCCGCGGGCACCTCGGCTGGGTCAAGGTCCTGGTCCGGGGTGAGGACCGGTGAGCGGCCGCGACGCACACGGCTCCGCCGTCGTCCTGCCCGGAGATCCGCCCGGCGGCCGCCGGGCCGCCCTCGTCTGGGGCGTCGGCGTCGGCGTCTACTTCGTCGCCGTCATCTTCCGCACCTCGCTCGGCGTCGCCGGACTCGACGCCGCCGAACGCTTCGACGTCAACGCCTCCGCGCTCTCCACCTTCTCCATCCTCCAGCTGCTGGTCTACGCCGGCATGCAGATACCCGTCGGCCTCCTGGTCGACCGGCTCGGCACCAAGAAGGTCCTGACCCTCGGCGTCGTGCTCTTCACCGCCGGACAGCTCGGCTTCGCGCTCTCCCCCTCCTACGGCACGGCGCTCGCCTCCCGCGCCCTCCTCGGCTGCGGCGACGCCATGACCTTCATCAGCGTCCTGCGGCTCGGCAGCCGCTGGTTCCCCGCCCGGCGCGGCCCGTTCATCGCCCAGGTCGCCGCCCTCTTCGGCATGGCCGGCAACCTCGTCTCCACCGTCTTCGTCGCCCGCGCCCTGCACGGCCTCGGCTGGACCACCACCTTCGTCGGCAGCTCCCTCGCCGGCGTCCTGGTCCTCGTCCTGCTGCTGCTCTTCCTCAAGGACCACCCCGAGGGGTACGAGCCCCGGCCCGCCGAGCACGCGGGCGCCGCCTACGTCCGCCGCCAGATCGCCGAGTCCTGGCGCGAACCCGGCACCCGCCTGGGCATGTGGGTGCACTTCACCACCCAGTTCCCGGCCATGGTGTTCCTGCTGCTCTGGGGGCTGCCGTACCTCGTCGAGGCCCAGGGCCTTTCGCGGTCCACCGCCGGGACGCTGCTCACCCTGGTCGTGCTCTCGAACATGGCCGTCGGCCTCGCGTACGGGCAGATCATCGCCCGCCACCACGCGGCCCGCGCCCCGCTCGCCCTCGGCACGGTCGCGGCCACCGCCCTGCTGTGGGGAGCCGCCCTGGCGTACCCCGGCCACGCCCCGACGGGGCTGCTCGTCGCCCTCTGCCTGGTCCTCGGCGCCTGCGGACCGGCCTCGATGATCGGTTTCGACTTCGCCCGCCCGGCCAATCCCCCGGAGCGTCAGGGGACCGCCTCGGGAATCGTCAACATGGGCGGTTTCGTCGCCTCGATGACGACGCTGCTCGCCGTCGGCGTGCTGCTCGACGCGACCGGCGACAACTACCGGATCGCGTTCTCCTCGGTCTTCCTCCTGGAGGCCCTGGGCCTCGCGCAGATCCTGCGCCTCAAGTCCCGTACCCACCGCAGGGAACGGGAACGGCTCGTCGCCAGCCGCGTGGAGGCCGTGCACGTACCGGTGTGACGGCCGGCACCGCGCGGGTCCGGCCGGGCGGGCCCCGGCGAGGCGTCACCGCGACACGTCCGGGCCCCGGCGGGGCGTCACCGCGACGCCTCCGGGCCTCGACGGGCGTCGGCGCACGGTGGTCCGGGTCCTCAGTGGGGCGTCACCGCGAAGTGGTCGAGGATCGCCCGGGCCAGCCGCTCGTCGCCCTCCGTCTTGACCCGGTCGGCCACGTCGGCCGGCCGGACCCGGCCGCAGGCCAGCCGTACGTACGTCTCCCAGTCCGTCGTCAGCGTCACCGCCGGACCCAGCGAGGGCGCCCCGTCGACCGAACCGCGCCCCTCCGCGTCCACCCGCACCGTCCGCAGGAACTCCACCGGCCCGGTCACGTCGAGGACCACCGCCGAGGGGGCGGGCGCCCCGGCGTCCTTGGCGACCACGTCCGGCAGCGCCTCCAGGAGCACGTCCCGGGTCACGTACGCCCCCGGCGAGTCCAGGTTCCCCGGCACCCCGAGCGCCGCCCGCAGGTCCTGCTCGTGCACCCACACGTCGAAGGCCCGCGACCGGTAGGCCGCCTCCAGGGTCTGCTCGGCGCCCAGCGGGGCCCGGATCAGGCGGTCGGGGGAGCGGTTCTCGTTGCGGAGCTGCCGGGCCCGGCGGATGAGGACGTACTCCAGCTCCGAGGTCATCTCCGGCGCCGTGTGGTGCCGGCGCACATCGACCTGGACCTCCATGTAGCGCGCGAAGTCACTGCGCACGTGGTACAGATCGCGCGGCAGCGAGTGGATCGGCCGGGGGTCGCCGAGCATCTCCGTCTCCATGCCGATGACATGGGACACGATGTCCCGGACCGACCAGCCGGGGCAGGGGGTCCGGCGGTTCCACTCGCCCTCCACGAGCGGCTGCACCAGCTCGGCTATCGCCTCGATGGAGTGGGTCCAGGCGTCGGCGTAGTTCTGGAGGCTGGGATGGACGGTCACGGGACCCCTCGGCGGTTCTTCGGTGCGCGGGCTGAATAACACGGCTGAATGGGAGGCTCGGACGCTAAGTTACGCTGCCCGAAGGCACCCCGGCAGTGCTTTCGTGTGACGATCGTAGGCCGGTGTTGACGGCTCGAATGCCAGGACGGTGGTAGTGTGCGCGCCTCGCTGATCCAGATCGCGGTAGACCCGGACGAACCGGCCGACGCCCGCCGTGCCCGCGCGGCGCGCCTCGTCCGCGAGGAGCGCGGCCGGGCCGACCTCGTCGTCCTGCCGGAACTGTGGACCGTGGGGGCCTTCGCCTCCGGCCGCTTCGCCGCCGAGTCCGAGCCGCTGAACGGCCCGACGCACCGGGCGATGGCGGAGGCGGCCCGGGACGCCGGGGTCTGGCTGCACGCCGGATCGTTCGTCGAGGCGGAGGCCGGCGCCCTCTACAACACGTCGCTCGTCCTCTCCCCCGACGGCGAACTCGCCGCCTCCTACCGGAAGATCCACCGCTTCGGCTTCGACGAGGGCGAGGCGGTGCTGATGGCCGCCGGGGAGGACCTGGTCACCGTCGACCTGCCGCACCTGACCGTGGGCGTCGGCACCTGCTACGACCTGCGCTTCCCCGAGCTCTTCCGGGGCCTGGTCGACGCGGGCGCCCAGGCGTTCGTCGTCCCGGCCGGCTGGCCCGCCGCCCGCCGCGCCCACTGGACGCTCCTCGCCCGTGCGCGGGCGGTCGAGAACCAGGCGTACGTCCTGGCCTGCGGCACCGCGGGCACCCACGCCGGCGTCGAACAGGCCGGGCACTCGCTCGTCGTGGACCCCTGGGGGGAGGTCCTGGCGGAGGCCGGGCCCGGCGAGGAGGTCCTGCGGGCCGTCCTCGACCCGGACGGGGTGACCGCGACCCGCGAGCGGTTCCCGGCGCTCAAGGACCGGGTGCTCGGCATCGCGGCGCCGCCGCGGACCGGGGCCCCTTTCCGGAAGACCACCTAGTTACGGGGTTCCGCCCGCGGCCCGGCGAGCCGGGAGGGGCCCGCGCGGCGAACCGCCGCCGGCAGGGGCCGCCCGGCGCCCGGGGCGTCGCCCGGACCTGCCTGTACGGCGGCGCGTACGCGGTCCTCGCCGACCTCGCCGACCTCGCGGCCCGCCAGGGCGTCGAGGTCACGTACGTCTCCGGGACGGACCCCGCCGGACCGGGTGCGGGAGGAGGCCCCGGGGAAGGCGTCCTGACCGGGGGTCAGCCCTCCCGTTCCCGCTCGGCCATCCGGATCACGCACACCGCCACCGCGACGAGGAGAGCGGCGTCCGCGTCCTCCCGGACCACGTTCACCGCGTACGTGTCGCGGACGCGGAACCACTGCCGGGAGACGTGGGCCAGGAGCTCGCCCTCGTACGCGACGACGAACTCGCGGTTCAGGACCCGGCCGCTGACGTCCAGCGCGGTGCCCTCGACGAGCGTCACCCGGTAGTGGTCGCGCAGCAGCGAGAGCCGTTTGCGGCGGACGGTCGCCAGCGGCTCCCCGCCGCGCTCGATCGTCATCGCGTCCCGCAGGCCGAGCACCTTCTGCCGGAGCGTGACCAGGACCCGCCCCTCGGGGTCCTTCAGTTCCAGGGTGTCGCGCAGCCGCAGGGCCTTGCCGTCGACGAGGAAGGCGTGGCGGCCCTCCTCGTCCTCGATCCAGTGGACGTCGCCGATCTCGAAGATCTTGTCCCGTACGAGGTATTTCACCCCGCCATGCCTGCCCGCCGCGCGTCGCTCCTCACCCGAAGTACCGGGTGAACGCGTCCGGGGTCGCCCCCAGCAGTCCCCCGTAGGGCGCGTCGAGCTGATGGATCAGCAGCACCGTGAAGGCGATGAACCCGGAC
Source organism: Streptomyces sp. NPDC001744 (assembly GCF_042892575.1). Taxonomy (NCBI): domain Bacteria; kingdom Bacillati; phylum Actinomycetota; class Actinomycetes; order Kitasatosporales; family Streptomycetaceae; genus Streptomyces; species Streptomyces sp. NPDC001744. Next base: position 85,540 of record NZ_JBIAUG010000014.1, on the reverse strand, counting down.
AGGCCCATCACCATCACCACATGGGTCGTGCTCTTCTTGATCCCGAAGATGAACATGAACGCGAGCGTCAGCAGGCCGCCGAGCAGCAGTCCGGTCCACAGCACGGGGGAGAGGCTCTCCTGCGCCGCCGCCTCCCGGCCGCGCCGCGCGTCGTCCACGTAACCGATCTGGGCCAGCACCTCCTGGGCCGCGATCTGCTCGGACACCCGGTCGGTGCGGGTCACCTCGCCCGCCCGCCGCAGCTGGTCGAGCAGCGTCCAGCCGGAGGAGTCCAGTGGTTCGCGGGCGGCCATCGCGGGCCACTCGACGTCCACGACGTGGTGCGCGTACGCCCGGGCCGCGTCGCGCACCGGCTGTCGCTGGGCGGTGGGGAGGGAGTCCGCGAGGAGGTACGTCTGGTGCAGGGCGCTCGCCTCGGCCTGGACGTGGTCGGCGGCGGAGGAACGGGTCTCCCATACCGAGACCAGGCAGAGGCCGAGGACGACGGCGTAGAGGACCGACACCATCATGGCGATGTACTCGGCCACGTCCTCGCGCGGCTCCTCGTCCTCGCCGACCGGGAAGAACCTGGTCTTGGCGAAGACGGAGAGGGCGGCGACGAGCGCGACCCCGAGGACGACGACGAAGGTCAGGAGCACGGCGGCGGTCACCCCTTCCGGTTTCCGAGCAGGGCGGCGGCGACGGCCGCCGGGATCAGGAGCAGCAACAGCATCAGGACGACCCCGAACTCCCGCGCCTCCCGCCCCCGCCGCCGCAGCCGCCCGAGGAGCCCCTCGCCGTCGAGTCCGGTGGCGCGGCGGAGCGCGGGGGTCTCGGAGGCGGGGGCCCGGCCCGGGGGGACCCCCGGGGGAACGGGGGCGGCCGGCACGGCGGCTCCGGGGGGTACGGCTCGCGGGGGTACGGCTCCGGGGGGCGTGGCGCCCGGGGGGACGGCTCCGGGGGCGACGCCCGCGCCGGGTCCGGCACCGGCACCGGCTCCCGCGCCGGTTCCTGTCCCGGCCTCCGTCCCGGTCCCGGCCTCCGTCCCGGGGATCACGGGCCCCTCGGGGGACCCGGGGGTCCCTGGAGACGCAGGGGCCCCGAGGGACCGGAGCACCCCGGGAATGCCGAGGAGCCCGGTGAGTCCCCCCTCCGTGAGCACCCCCGGTGCCAACGGATACGGCCTGGCGGCCGGGGTGCCGACGGCCCCCGGAGCCCCGCCGTTCCCCGCCCCGGCCTCACCGCCCCCGATCACGACCTCCCCCGGCTCCAGCCCGGCCGCCTCCGAGGCCCCGGCGGCTCCGGGGATTCCGGCGGCTCCCGGGATCCCGGCAGCCCCCGGGGCCCCGGCCGTACCAGGAGTCCCGGCCGCGCCCGGAGCCCCCGGGGTCCCGGGGTTCGCCGCCGCGCCCGAAGACGCGCCCGCCCCGGCACCCGAAGCCGTACCCGCTCCGGCTCCCGCCCCGCCCCCCGGCCCCGCCGCTCCCGGAGCACTCCCCCCGGCCCCCGGCCCGTTCTCCTCCACCACGAAGACGGCCGAGGCGCCCGCCGTGAGCACCGGTGCCGAGACCCGCTCGCCCCCCGCCCCGAACGTGGTCGCCAGGTCGCTCCCGGTGGCGAGGCCCGTGCTCCGGTAGGTCCCCGGGGGGAGCCGTACGGTGGCCGTGCAGAGGGCCGAGGTGTCCGGGGCGAGGACGGACACGGTCCCGCCCGCTCCCCCGCAGTCCGGGGCGCCCGGCGCGAGGCCGAGGCCGGGGTCCTCGACCAGCACGTTCTGGAGGGGGAGGTTCCCCGTGTTGGTGACGGTGTACGTCACGGTGGCCGCGCCCGGCTCCGGGGCGCCGACCGCCACCTGTTCGGTGAGCTGGAGGGCCCCGGCGACCCCGGTGTACCCGGAGGGGGCGGTCGTGGTGAGGCGCCGTGACAGGGAGGGGACGTCGCCCTCGGCCCGCACGGTGTCCCGGTGGGCGCCGGGCAGGGCGGGGAAGCGGGCGACGCACTCCGTCTCCCCGAGCGCCGGGAGGGGGCGGTCCGGACACCGCGCGGCCCCGGCCGGGACCCCGGGGTCCAGGATCCGTACGTGGTACAGGTCCGCCTCGCCCCGGTTCACCAGCAGGTACCGCTTCACGACCTCCGCCCCGGCCCGCACCTCCGGGGGGTGCCGTCCGCTGTCGGCGCGGCCGTTCACGGTCACGGTCAGCCGCAGGGCCTCGTCCCCGACCCCGCCGGCCCAGGCGGAGGGGGCGGAGGAGAGGAACGGGACGACCTCCGGCAGGACGAGCAGCACCAGCGCGAGCGGCACCGCAACGAGGGACCCGCCGCTCACCCGACAGCGGGAATAGTCCGATGATCTGACCGCACGCTGTGCCATGCCCGCCATGCTGACGGGCCCCCGCCCCCGAACCCGTTCCCGGACACGCCCCTCACCCCGCCCGGCCCCCACTTTCCACCCGTACGGCACCCTTGACCCATGAACGCTCCCGAGCCCACCCCCGCGCCCCGGCGCGCCCGTGTCCGCGCCCCCGAGCTGATCGGCAAGGGCGGCTGGCTGAACACGGGCGGGGAAGACCTGTCCCTCGCCGGCCTGCGGGGGAAGATCGTCCTCCTCGACTTCTGGACCTTCTGCTGCGTGAACTGCCTGCACGTCCTCGACGAGCTGCGCGAACTGGAGGAGAAGCACCGCGACACCCTGGTGGTCGTCGGGGTGCACTCGCCGAAGTTCGTGCACGAGGCCGAGCACCGGGCGGTGGTGGACGCCGTCGAGCGGTACGAGGTGCACCACCCCGTACTGGACGACCCGGAGCTGGCGACCTGGAAGCAGTACGCCGTGCGGGCCTGGCCGACGCTCGTCGTGATCGACCCCGAGGGGTACGTCGTCGCCCAGCACGCGGGCGAGGGCCACGCCAACGCGATCCGGACCCTGGTCGAGGAGCTGGAGGCCGAGCACGGGGCCAAGGGGACGCTGCGGCGCGGCGACGGCCCGTACGTGGCGCCGGAGCCCGTCGCCACCGACCTGCGCTTCCCGGGCAAGGCCATCACCCTCCCGTCCGGGAACTTTCTGGTCTCCGACACCACCCGGCACCAGCTCGTCGAGCTGGCGGCGGACGGCGAGACCGTCGTGCGCCGCGTCGGAGAGGGCGTCTTCCGCGAACCGCAGGGGCTCACGCTGCTCCCCGACGGCAAGGTCGTCGTCGCCGACACCGTGCACCACTCCCTGCGCACGTACGACCCGGAGAGCGGCGCGATCGAACTGCTCGCGGGCACCGGGAAGCAGTGGTGGCAGGGGTCCCCGGCCTCGGGCCCCGCCCTGGAGGTGGACCTCTCCTCGCCGTGGGACGTGGCCTGGTGGCAGGGGAAGGTGTGGATCGCCATGGCCGGCGTCCACCAGCTGTGGACGTACGACCCGGAGACCGGGACCGTCGGGGTCGCGGCCGGGACGACCAACGAGGGCCTGGTCGACGGACCCGCCGCCGAGGCGTGGTTCGCGCAGCCCTCCGGGCTCGCGGCCGCCGGGGACCGGCTGTGGATCGCGGACTCCGAGACCAGCGCCCTGCGCTGGATCGACACGGACGGGACCGTCCGCACCGCCGTCGGCACCGGCCTCTTCGACTTCGGCCACCGCGACGGCGACGCGGGCCAGGCGCTGTTCCAGCACCCGCTGGGCGTGACCGCCCTGCCCGACGGCTCGGTGGCCGTCAGCGACACGTACAACCACGCCCTGCGCCGCTACGACCCGGCCACCGGCGAGGTCACCACCCTCGCCACCGACCTGCGCGAGCCGAGCGACGCGGTCCTGGTGGACGGCGACATCGTGGTGGTCGAGTCCGCCCGGCACCGCCTGACCCGGCTGCGGCTGCCCGAGGAGGCCGTCCGGGTCGAGGCCGTCGCCCACCGCACCCGGCGCGAGGCCACCGAGGTGGCGCCCGGCCGCCTCCGCCTCGACGTCGTCTTCCGGGCGCCGACCGGGCAGAAGCTGGACGAGCGGTACGGCCCCTCGACCCGGCTCCTGGTCTCCTCGACCCCGCCGGAGCTGCTGCTCGGCGGCGAGGGCACGGGCACGGACCTCTTCCGCGAGCTCGACCTGAACCCGGAGGTCACCGAGGGCGTCCTGCACGTCTCCGCGATGGCCGCGTCCTGCGACGACGACCCGGCCAACGAGTACCCGGCCTGCCACGTCCACCAGCAGGACTGGGGCGTCCCGGTGAAGGTCACGGAGGCGGGCGTCTCCCGGCTCCCGCTGATCCTCGCGGGCATGGACGAACCGGCCTGAGGGGCCCCCGGGGGGTCAGCGGACGATCCCCTGGTTCCTGGACGGGCGTCCGGCGGCCGCGTCCAGGCACCCCTCCACCCAGGCGGCCGGGTCGTGGACGGCCCGGTCGCCGCCCGCGCCGTCCCGCTCCATGCGCGCGCACTCCCCGTCCAGCAGCGCCTTCGTCCGCGTCCCGTCCACGTCGTACCCGCGGATGCGGGACGCCTGGACGAAGCCGCCCTCGTAGGCGATGTCCGTGGCCCACGGGGGCCGCTGGTCGTACTTCGCGACGAGCAGCCCCGCCCCGGTCAGGGCGAGGAGGACGGCGGCGACGGCGAACGGGACGAACTTCCGCGGCGGCGGACCCTCATGTCGGTGCATGGGGACGAGCCTGCCGGGCGGGACCTTTCGCGGATGTTTCGCGAAGGGCCCGCCCGGGAGCGTCCTCGCCGGGGGCGGGGAGCCCGGCCGGGCGCGGGCGGGCCTCAGCCCTCCAGGAACGCCACCAGCGCGTTCGCGAGGAGGTACGGGTCCTCCGTGCCGCACAGTTCGCGGGCGCTGTGCATGGAGAGGATCGCGACGCCGATGTCCACGGTGCTGATGCCGTGGCGGGCGGCGGTGATCGGGCCGATCGTGGTGCCGCAGGGCATGTCGTTGTTGGAGACGAAGGTCTGCCAGGGCACCCCCGCCTTCTCGCAGGCGGCGGCGAAGACGGCCCGGCCGCTGCCGTCGGTGGCGTACCGCTGGTTGACGTTCACCTTGAGGATCGGGCCGCCGTTGACGCGCGGGTGGTGCGTCGGGTCGTGGCGCTCCGCGTAGTTGGGGTGGACGGCGTGGCCGGTGTCGGAGGAGAGGCAGACGGTGCCCGCGAAGGCGCGCGCGCGGTCCTCGTAGGAGCCGCCCCGCGCGTGGACCGAGCGCTCCAGGACGTTGCCGAGGAGGGGGCCCTGCGCGCCGGTGTCGGACTCGGAGCCGTTCTCCTCGTGGTCGAAGGCGGCGAGGACCGGGATGTACGGGAGGTCGTCGCGGCCCGCGAGGGAGGCGAGCGCGGCGGTGGCGGCGTGGACGGAGAGCAGGTTGTCCATGCGCGGCCCGGCGAGGAGTTCGCGGTCGCGGCCCAGGTAGGCGGGGGCCTCCACGGCGTGGACCATCAGGTCCCAGCCGGCGACGTCGTCGGCGTCGACGCCGGCCTCGGCGGCGACGAAGGAGATCAGGTCGCCCTCGTGGACGTCCCCGGTGCCCCAGACGGGCTGCATGTGGCGCTGGCGGTCCAGCTTGAGGCCGTCGTTGGCCCCCCGGTCGAGGTGGATGGCGAGCTGCGGGACGCGCAGCAGCGGCCGGTCGACGTTGACGAGGTGGTGGCCGCCGTCGCGGAGGGTGAGCCGCCCGGCGAGGCCCAGGTCGCGGTCGAGCCAGGTGTTGAGGAGGGTGCCGCCGTAGATCTCGACGGCGACCTGCCGCCAGCCCTGGGAACCCATGTCGGGCCGCGGCTTCACGCGCAGGTTGGGCGAGTCGGTGTGGGCGCCGACGATCCGGTACGGGGTGTGGGGAGCGGCGCCCTCCGGCACGTACCAGGCGATGATCGCGCCGCCGCGGACCACGTACTTCCCGCCGCTCGTCGCGTCCCAGGCCGCGGTCTCCTCGACCTGGCGGAACCCGGCCTTCTCCAGCCGTTCGGCGGCGTTCGCCACCGCGTGGTACGGCGAGGGGGAGGCGGCCAGGAAGTTCATCAGGTCGTCGGTGTGCCCGCGGTCGAAGGGGCCGGTGGTGGTGCGGGAAGCTGCGCTGCTCATGGGTTCACCTTACGCAGGGCCCGGGACGCGGGGGCGGGCCCCCGGGCGCGGCCCGGCCCTCCCGGGACCGGCCGTGCGGCGCGGGGGCGGGCCCCGGGCGGCCGGGCGGGCCCGGAACCCGGCGGCCGCGCCCGTGAACGGCGGGAACGGCCCGCCCCCTCCCCGGGGACGGGCCGTTCCTGTGCTGGACGGGGATGTTCCGGTCGCCGCGGAGAGCGGGTCCTAGAACGCGGCCTCGTCCAGGTCCATCAGCGAGCCGTCGACGGCCTCGGCGAGCACGCGCTCGGTGGAGACGCCGGGCAGGACGTTGGCGGCGAAGAACTTCGCGGCCGCGATCTTGCCCTGGTAGAAGGCGGCGTCCTTGCCGGAGGCCCCAGCGGCCAGCTTCTCGGCGGCCACGGCCGCGCCCTTGAGGAGCAGGTAGCCGACGACCACGTCGCCGGAGGCCATCAGGAGGCGGGTGGTGTTGAGGCCGACCTTGTAGATGTTCCTGACGTCCTCGCCGGTGGCGGTGAGGTCGGTGAGCATCGCGCCGACGATGCCCTCCAGGTCCACGGCGGCCTTGGCGAGCGCGTCGCGGGCGCCGGCCAGCTCCTCGCCGCCGGTGCCGACCGCGAGGAACTTCTTGATCTCCTCGGCGAGCGCGTTCAGGGAGGCGCCCTGGTCGCGGACGATCTTGCGGAAGAAGAAGTCCTGGCCCTGGATGGCCGTGGTGCCCTCGTAGAGGGTGTCGATCTTGGCGTCCCGGATGTACTGCTCGACCGGGTACTCCTGCAGGAAGCCGGAGCCGCCGAAGGTCTGGAGCGACTGGGCGAGCTGCTCGTAGCCCTTCTCGGAGCCGTAGCCCTTCACGATCGGGAGCAGCAGGTCGTTGAGGCCGTGCAGCGCCTTGGTGTCCTCGCCGGCCGCTTCCTTGATCGCGATCTCGTCCTGCACGGAGGCCGTGTAGAGGACGAGGGAGCGCATGCCCTCGGCGTACGCCTTCTGCGTCATGAGCGAGCGGCGGACGTCGGGGTGGTGCGTGATGGTGACCTTGGGCGCGGCCTTGTCCATGAAGTTGGCCAGGTCGGTGCCCTGGACGCGCTCCTTGGCGTACTCCAGGGCGTTGAGGTAGCCCGTGGAGAGGGTGGAGATCGCCTTCGTGCCGACCATCATGCGGGCGAACTCGATGATGAGGAACATCTGGCGGATGCCGTCGTGCTTGTCGCCGATCAGCCAGCCCTTGGCGGGGTGCTTGTCGCCGAAGGTCATCTCGCACGTGTTGGACGCCTTGAGGCCCATCTTGTGCTCGACGTTGGTGGCGTAGACGCCGTTGCGGGCGCCCAGCTCGCCGGTCTCCCAGTCGAACTCGTACTTCGGGACGAGGAAGAGGGAGAGGCCCTTGGTGCCGGGGCCGGCGCCCTCGGGGCGGGCGAGGACGTAGTGGAGGATGTTCTCCTCCATGTCGTGCTCACCGGAGGTGATGAAGCGCTTGACGCCCTCGATGTGCCAGGAGCCGTCCTCCTGCTGGACCGCCTTGGTGCGGCCGGCGCCGACGTCCGAGCCCGCGTCGGGCTCGGTGAGGACCATGGTGGAGCCCCAGCGCTTCTCGACGGCGATCCGCGCGACCTTCTTCTGCGCCTCGTTGCCCTCGTTGTAGAGGATGCCGGCGAAGGCCGGGCCGGAGGAGTACATCCAGATGGCCGGGTTCGAGCCGAGCAGCAGCTCCGCGTAGGCCCAGATCAGGGAGCGCGGGGAGACGGTGCCGCCGATCTCCTCGGGGATGCCCAGACGCCAGTACTCGGACTCCATGAAGGCGTCGTACGACTTCTTGAAGGAGGCCGGGACCGGCGCGGTGTTGGTCTCCGGGTCGAAGACCGGCGGGTTGCGGTCGGCGTCGGCGAAGGACTCCGCGAGCTCGTTCTCGGCGAGGCGGCGGATCTCGTCGAGGATGCTCTTGGCGGTCTCGACGTCCATCTCCTCGAACGGACCGGTGCCGTACACCTTGTCGCGCCCGAGGACCTCGAAGAGGTTGAACTCGATGTCGCGGAGATTCGACTTGTAGTGCCCCATGGCGACGGCTCCGTAAGGCTCGGGGAGGGAGGTTCCTCGTACACGTACCAGCAAGTAGCAAAAAGCTCTCTCCGATGATGCTACCCGTCGGTAATAAGGGCAACCCCTGGCGGGCATCTGTGACGCGCCTCGCCCGCCCCTCCCGCCCCGCGGGCCCCCGGCGCCCCACCGGTCCCACCCGGCCGGGCGGGCGGGGCCGCGGGGCCCCGGCGCGGCGCCGTCGCTCGCTAGGCTGGGGCCATGTACGGATACGGCCAGCACGCAGACGGTGGTACCGCCCAGCAGCAGTACATCCCGCCGCAGCAGGGCGGCATGGAGGGCGGTGCGCAGGGGTACGGGCACCAGGCCCCGCTCTACCCCGAGCCCTCGCCCCCCTCCCTCGCGGACGCGGTGCGCGCCTTCACCACCGGAACCCTGGCGGCCGAGGACTTCCAGCAGATCTTCGCGACCTCCAAGGTCTACTGCCCGCGCGGCGACAACCCGGGTTTCCTGGCCCTGCACAACACCCAGCACCCGGTCATCCCCATGTTCACGTCCCTCAAGGAGCTGCGGCGGTACGCGGGCAAGGAGTCGAAGTACTTCGTGATCACCGGGGCCGAGGTGATCGACCTGCTGCCGACCGGCTACGGCTTCGTCCTCGACATGGAGGGCGACCACCGCATGGTCTTCGACGCGAAGGCCGTGGAACAGATGGTCGACTTCGCGATGCGGCGGATGTACGGCTGACGCGGCCGGAAGGCCGTACGGCCGGCGCGGGCGGTCCGCGCGGAGGGCGCCCGGGAGGAATTCCTCCCGGGCGTTCCGCGTTCCCGGTGGCAAGAAGTTCACTGTTCAACTAAAGTGGACGCGCAAGGTCCCCCAAGGAGGTCCCGCCATGCCCGCCGTGACTGTCGAGAACCCGCTCACCCTGCCGCGCGTCGCCGCCCCCGCCGACGCCCCGGCCCGCCCCGTGCTCGCCGTGACCACGGCCCCCTCCGGCTTCGAGGGAGAGGGCTTCCCGGTCCGCCGGGCCTTCGCGGGGATCAACCACCAGTACCTCGACCCGTTCATCATGATGGACCAGATGGGTGAGGTGGAGTACGCGCCCGGTGAGCCCAAGGGAACCCCCTGGCACCCGCACCGCGGCTTCGAGACCGTCACCTACATCATCGACGGGACCTTCGACCACCAGGACTCCCAGGGCGGCGGCGGCACCATCACCAACGGCGACACCCAGTGGATGACCGCCGGCGCCGGCCTCCTCCACATCGAGGCCCCGCCGGAGTCCCTGGTCGTCAGCGGCGGGCTCTTCCACGGCCTCCAGCTCTGGGTGAACCTGCCGGCCAAGGACAAGATGATGGCCCCCCGCTACCAGGACATCCGCGGCGGCCAGGTCCAGCTGCTCACCTCTCCCGACGGCGGCGCCCTGCTCCGCGTCATCGCGGGCGAGCTGGACGGCCACGAGGGCCCCGGCGTCACCCACACCCCGATCAGGATGATCCACGCCACCCTGCGCCCCGGCGCCGAGATCACCCTCCCCTGGCGCGAGGACTTCAACGGCCTCGCGTACGTGCTCGCCGGACGCGGCTCCGCCGGTGCCGAACGGCGCCCGGTCCACACCGGCCAGACCGCCGTCTTCGGCAAGGGCGGCACCCTGACCGTGCGCGCCGACGAGAAGCAGGACGGCAACACCCCGGACCTGGAGGTCGTCCTCCTCGGCGGCCGCCCGATCCGCGAGCCGATGGCCCACTACGGCCCGTTCGTCATGAACACCCAGGCCGAACTGCGCCAGGCGTTCGAGGACTTCCAGGCGGGCCGCCTCGGCACGGTCCCGGCGGTGCACGGGATGGGGGAGTAGGAACGCGGGAACGGAGACCGTACGGGACCGGGACGCGCGCCCCGGCCCCGTACGGCCGTCCCGGGTCCGCGCGACCGTTACGACGTCCCGGGTCGGCGCGGCCGGTACTGACGCCCCCTCACCCGTACGGGCCGTCAGCGCGCGACGGCGCGCCGGGGGGCGTGGTCCGGTGGTCGGGTGCAGACGACCACCGGACCGCTCCTTCCCGAACCCGCCCGCCGGACCGCCGCCTGGTGCGCCGTCCTGCTGCTCGTCACCGGAGTCGCCGCCGTCGCGATCTGGCTGTGCTTCACCTTCAGGACGGCCGTCACGCCCGTCCTGCTCGCGATCCTCGGCACCGCCCTCCTCGGCCCGCTCCACCGGCGCCTGCTGCGGATGAAGGTGCAGAAGTCCCTCGCCGCCGGGCTCACCGTCCTGGCCGTCCTCGCGGTCGCCGGCGGCGCCGCGTACATCGTCGTCGCCGCCCTCGTCGACACCGGCGACCAGATCGTCGCCTCGCTCCGGCGGGCCGCCCAGGACATCGCCCGGCACTTCGGCGTGGTCGGGACCTCCCTCGACGACCTCGGCGGGAACGCCGGGACCCTCCTCAAGAAGTTCGGCGGGACCGCCGCCTCCGGGGTGCTCTCCGGGATCAGCGTCGTCGGCCACGTCATCGCCACCGCCGTCCTCGCCCTGTTCCTCGTCTTCTTCTTCCTCCGCGACTCGGACCGGGCCGCCGGGGCCCTGCGCTCCCTCGCCCCCGGGGAGACCGGCGACGTCGTCGAGGCCATGGCGCGCCGGGCCTTCGAGGCCGTCCAGGGGTTCATGCGGGGCACGACCCTCATCGCGCTGGTCGACGCGACCCTCATCGGCGTCGGGCTGCTCGTCCTGCGGGTGCCCGGCGCGGTCGGGCTCGCGGCGCTCGTCTTCGTCACCGCCTACATCCCGTACCTCGGCGCCTTTCTCTCCGGGGCGGTCGCGGTCCTCGTCGCCCTCGCGGACCGGGGCTTCGTCATCGCCCTGTGGGCGCTCGGCGTCGTCCTCGCCGTCCAGGTCATCGAGGGGCACCTGCTCCAGCCCGTGGTGCAGAGCAGGACCGTCCACATGCACCCGGCCGCCGTGATGCTGACGATCACGGCGGGCGCGTCCGTCGCGGGCATCCTGGGCATGCTGCTCGCCGTCCCCCTGACCGCCGCCGCGACGGGCATCCTGGGGGAGCTGCGCGGCCGGTACGGGGCGGACCACGGCCCGGACGGGACCTGAGGGACGGCTCCGGACCGGCCGTTCCCGGACCCGCCGGCTCCGGACTCACCGACTCCGGACCGACCGTTCCCGGACCCACCGGCTCCGGGAACCGGGCCCGCCTCCCCCTCCGGGGCCCGACGACGAGCCCCTACTCCTCCTCCTACTCCACAACCGTCTCGCTCAGCTCGAACCAGATCGCCTTGCCCTCGCCGCGCGGATCGACGCCCCACGCGTGCGCCAGCATCTCCATCAGGAGCAGGCCGCGCCCGCTCGACGCCATCTCGCCCGGCCGGCGCCGGTGGGGCGGTTCGTCGCTCGTGTCGGAGACCTCCACGCGCAGACAGCGGGAATCCTCGCCGCAGGAGACCTCCGCGACCATGAGCGCGTCGCCGTCCGTGTGGACCAGGACGTTGGTGACCATCTCGGAGACCATCAGGACCGCCGAGTCGACCTGGTCCCCGTCCGTCCAGTCGTGCAGCAGCTGCCGCACCTGCTCCCGCGCCTCCGCGATCCGTTCCGGCTCCGCCTGGGCGATCGTCATCAGGGTGCGGCGCGGGGGCTCCCGTACGGTGACGGCGGGGCGGCGGGAGAGCAGCAGGAGGGCGATGTCGTCCTCGCGCCGGTCCGCGAGCGGGCCCGTGGTGTGGTGCGAACCGGGACCGTGGACGGCCTCCACGAGGGTGTCGGCGAGGGTCTCCAGGTCCTCGCCGTCGTGGGACTCCAGGATCTTCCTGACCCGTTCCCAGCCGCTGTCCAGATCGTGCCCGCCGGTCTCCAGGAGGCCGTCGGTGCAGACCATCAGGATCTCGCCCGGGTCCAGGGTCACCCGGGTGGTGGGGTAGTCCGTGTCGGGAACGATGCCGAGCGGCAGACCGCCGGCCGTCGGCTTGAGCAGAACCGTTCCGTCATTCATCCGCACCGCCGGCTCGGGATGCCCCGCCCGCGCGATCTCCACCGCCCCCGTCTCCAGATCGACCTCCAGGTACAGACAGGTCGCGAAGCGCGGACCGCCCTCCCCGCCCCCGTCCTCCCCGCCCGTGATCCCGTACAGGAAGCGCGAGGCGCGCGAGAGGACCGCGTCCGGCCGGTGGCCCTCCGAGGCGTACGCGCGCAGGGCGATCCGCAGCTGCCCCATCAGGCCCGCCGCCCGCACGTCGTGCCCCTGGACGTCCCCGATGACCAGGGCGATCCGTCCCGTACCGGCCCCGTCCGCGCGGGCGCTGCCGCCGGGCAGCCGGATCATGTCGTACCAGTCGCCGCCCACCTGGAGCCCGCCGCCGGTCGGCACGTACCGCCCGGCGACCCGGACGCCGGGCACCCCCGGGCCCAGGACCGGCATCATCGTCCGCTGGAGGCCGAGCGTCAGCTCGCGCTCCGACTCGGCCACGCCCGCGCGCGCGAGGGCCTGCGCCAGCATCCGCGCCACCGTCGTGAGCACCGAGCGCTCGTCGGGCGTGAAGGCCACCGGGTGCTTGAAGGCGGCCATCCAGGCCCCCATCGTGCGCCCGGAGACCACCAGCGGCAGGAAGGCCCAGGAGCGGCGCCCGAATCGCCGGGCGAGCGGCCACGTCGTGGGGTAGCGGCTCCGGTAGTCCTCCGGGGCCGGCAGGTAGATCGCCCGTCCCGTGCGCACCACCTCCGCCGCCGGGTAGTCGGTGTCCAGCGACATCGAGGTGAAGAGCTCCTCGTCGCCCTGCCGCTGCCCGTGGTGCCCGGTGACCGTCAGCCGGTCGCCCGCGACCCCGAAGACGGCGAGTCCGTCCGGCGAGAAGCCGGGCATGGAGAGCGAGGCGGCCACCCGCAGGACCTCGGCCGTCGACCGCGCCTCCGCCAGCGCCCGGCCGGCGTCGAGGAGGAACGCCTCCCGGGAGCGGCGCCAGTCGCCGGTCACCGGGGTGCGGGCGGCGGTGCCCGGCGACTGCTCCGCGACCTCCTGGAGCGTGCCGACGAGCTGGTAGTCGTCCCCCTCGACCAGCGGCTTGGAGCGGCTCCGCACGGTACGGATCACCCGGCCGTGCTCGTCCATGACCCTCAGCCGGGCCTCCGCGAGGGTGCCCTCGGCGACGGCGAGCCCCACCACGCCGTCGATCTCGTTCCAGTCGACGGGGTGGAACCGGGAGCGCACGGCCGCCTCGGTGAGCCGCGCGGGCTCGGCGGGCAGCCCGAGCAGCCGGGCCGCCTCCGCGTCGAGCGAGACGATCCCGGACGCGTTGTCCCAGCGCCACAGACCGGTCGCGATCGCGGCCAGGACGTCCTCGGTTCGCATTGCCCCACTTTATGAAGAGGTGACCACGGGCCGCCACCGCCGGTATTCGAAAAGCGATCATGGCCCGGCCGGTACGCTGGAAACCTTGACGCTGTCCTTGAAGCCGTCAAGGTTTCCACCGAATCCCGAAGACTGGATGAACGACGATGCATCGGTACAGGTCCCACACCTGCGGCGAGCTCCGCGCCTCTGACGTCGGCACCGACGTCCGGCTGAGCGGCTGGCTGCACAATCGGCGCGACCTGGGCGGCATCCTCTTCATCGATCTGCGCGACCACTACGGCATCACCCAGCTCGTCGCCCGCCCCGGCACCGCCGCGTACGACGCGCTCGACAAGCTGACCAAGGAGTCGGTCGTCCGGGTCGACGGCAGGGTCGTCTCGCGCGGCGCGGAGAACGTCAACGCCGAGCTGCCCACCGGTGAGGTCGAGGTCGAGGTCGCGGAGGTCGAGGTCCTCGGCGCCGCCCAGCAGATCCCCTTCACCATCAACGCCGACGACGGCGTCAACGAGGAGCGGCGCCTGGAGTACCGCTTCCTCGACCTGCGCCGCGAGCGCATGCACCGCAACATCATGCTGCGCTCGGCGGTCATCGCGTCGATCCGCTCCAAGATGGTGGCCCTCGGCTTCAACGAGATGGCGACCCCGATCCTCACCGCGACCTCCCCCGAGGGCGCCCGTGACTTCGTCGTCCCCTCCCGCCTGAACCCGGGCAAGTTCTACGCGCTGCCGCAGGCCCCGCAGCAGTTCAAGCAGCTCCTGATGATCTCCGGCTTCGACCGGTACTTCCAGATCGCGCCCTGCTTCCGCGACGAGGACGCCCGCGCCGACCGCTCGCCGGGCGAGTTCTACCAGCTCGACGTCGAGATGAGCTTCGTCGAGCAGGAGGACGTCTTCCAGCCGATCGAGAAGCTCATGACCGAGCTGTTCGAGGAGTTCGGCGGCGGCCGCCACGTCACCTCGCCGTTCCCGCGCATCCCGTTCCGCGAGTCGATGCTGAAGTACGGCAACGACAAGCCCGACCTGCGCACCTCCCTGGAGCTGGTCGACCTCACCGACGTCTTCGCGGACTCCGGCTTCAAGGCGTTCGCGGGCAAGCACGTCCGCGCCCTGGCCGTCCCGGACACCGGCGACCAGCCGCGCAAGTTCTTCGACTCCCTCGGCGACTACGCCGTCTCCCTCGGCGCCAAGGGCCTGGCCTGGGTCCGCGTCGGCGAGGGCAACGCCCTGACCGGCCCCATCGCCAAGTTCCTCACCGAGGACGACGTCGCGGTCCTCACCGAGCGCCTGGGCCTGAAGCCCGGCCACGCCGTCTTCTTCGGCGCGGGCGAGTTCGACGAGGTCTCCAGGATCATGGGCCCGGTCCGGGTCGAGGCCGCCAAGCGCGCCGGCCAGTTCGAGGAGAACGTCTTCCGCTTCGCGTGGATCGTGGACTTCCCGATGTACGAGAAGGACGAGGAGACCGGGAAGATCGACTTCTCGCACAACCCGTTCTCGATGCCGCAGGGCGGCCTGGAGGCCCTGGAGACCCAGGACCCGCTGGACGTCCTGGGCTGGCAGTACGACATCGTCTGCAACGGCATCGAGCTGTCCTCGGGCGCGATCCGGAACCACGAGCCCGAGATCATGTTCAAGGCGTTCGAGATCGCGGGCTACTCGAAGGAGACCGTCGAGACCGAGTTCGCGGGCATGCTCCGCGCCTTCCAGTTCGGCGCCCCGCCGCACGGCGGCATCGCCCCGGGCGTGGACCGCATCGTCATGCTCCTCGCGGACGAGCCCAACATCCGCGAGACCATCGCCTTCCCGCTCAACGGCAACGCCCAGGACCTCATGATGGGCGCCCCCACGGAGCTGGAGGAGACCCGCCTGCGCGAGCTGAACATCCAGCTGCGCAAGCCGGTCGAGAAGCCGTCCGCGAAGACGGAGGACCGCCCGGTGACGGACGCGGTCCACCCGGACGCGGCGCGGTAGCACCACCCGCTCGTGCGAAGGGCCCGGAACCCCCAGCGGGTTCCGGGCCCTTCCCGTGTTCCGGCCCCGGGTGCGTCGCTCGTCACCGTGCGCTCCCGGACCCTTCCGTCCGCCCGCCGGGACTACTCCTCCGCGAAGACCTCTTCGGCCGTGGCGGCCGTGACGGCGCGGGCCAGCCAGCCGCGCAGCGTCTCGGGGTCGTCGCAGCCGGTGACGCGGGCGCGTACCTCGTCGGACACGTCGAGGCCGCGCTGCTCCAGGACCAGCAGTATGGCGTCGGCGGCCGCCTGGGCGCGTCCTTCGGCCTTGCCCTCGGCCCGGCCTTCGTCCCGGATCTCTTCGGCGAGGTACGACTTGCAGAAGGAGAGGTCCACGGCCACCAGAGTCCTCCAGAGGTCCCGGGCCGGGCGCTGTCGAGCAGCAGGAGGGTGTCGACGCGGCGCTCGACCGGCCGCGTCCCGGTGAGGTCGTTGGGCAGGACGACCGCCTCGACGGCGTCCGGGAGGGGAAGTCCCAGCACGTCCTTCAGACGGCTGAAGAGGTGGAGATCGTGCCGGAAGATGTGGTGCATCGCTTCGTGCGGTGGATTGACCACGGGGTTCCTAGGGGTGTGGGGCCGGAGCCGGTCGGGTGCGACAGGCGCCGCAGGTTCCGGGCTCGGGGGCGCGGTGGGCGCGGTCGCAGACGTCGCAGTTCTGGAGGGGGTGCTTGGGGGGCTCCGGGCGCCCGGGGGCGAACGGCGGCAGGGGTGGGAGCCGGGCCGTCAGGCGGTGGGCCAGGAGGGCGGCCGGGCGGCGCAGAGGTTCCGGGGGCAGGGCGGTGGTCAGGGCGCGGTGGACGTCCTCGGGGGTGAGGTCCCGCTCCAGCCAGGCGGCGACGCCCGGGAGGAGGTGTTCGGCGTCCGTGGCGGAGATCAGGAGCCGGGGGTCGGTTCGGCGGAGGCCCGAGAGGACCCCGAGGGCGGTCCGGAGCAGGTCGGGGGTGGCGTACACCGGCTGCGGCACGGCGGGCAGGGCGGCGCGGCGCGGTTTCCCGTCCTCGCGGTGAGCGGTGTGCCGAGGTTCCGGAGCGTTCTCGCGGTGGGTGGGGTGCCGGGGGGCCGGAGCGTTCTCGCGGTGGGTGGAGTGCCGTGGGGCCGGAGCGTCCTCGCGGTGGGCGGGGTGTCGGGGGGCCGGGGTGTCTTGGCGGTGGGCGGGGTGCCGGGTCTCGGGCGCGTCCTCCCGGGGGGTGGGTCCCCGTAGGGGTTCCGGCGCGGTCCGCCGTTGGGCGGGGCGCCGGGACGCCGGCTCCTGCGGGGTGCGGGTCCGGCCCGGCTGGTTGCAGAACACCGTGCGGGTGACGATGTGTCCTTCCCGCGTGCGTTCCCGGGTCCGGCGCAGGTAGCCGTGGACCTCCAGCTCGCGCAGGGCGCCGGCGATCCGGGTGGCCCCCTCCGGGAAGCGCGCGGCGAGGTCCTTGATGCCGACGGGGGTGCCGTCGGGGAGCGACTGGATGTGCACGCCGAGTCCGATGGCGACCAGCGACAGGGCGTCGTGCTGGGCGAGGTGGTTGCCGATCACCGTGAAGCGGGTGGTGTGGCGGACGCTCTCGTGGATGACGCCACCGCGGCACGTAGCGGACTTCTTCCAGCTGTTGCGGGACGAAGCGTACGTGCGCGCGCTAACCTGCTGAGTACCCATCGGGAAGCTTGTACCTTCCTTGGTGGTCAGGCCCTCGCCTTTGGGACTCCACTCCCGGCGAGGGCCGACGCATGTCTGAGGCCGGCTGTCATATGCCGGACGCGCTGAGCGTAGATCAGGCAACCCCTCCCAAAGCCAGCGTTGTTGGCGCTTTTCACCCGCGCGAGTGAGTGCGTGGTCGTGTGCGTGCGTGCCCGGACGTGCGGGGCCCGTCCGGGTGGGAGGAGGGGTGGGGCTTGGTGGGTTCCTTTCTCCCGTCGTTCCTTGAGGAGACCGCCCGGCCCACCGGATCCCACGTTCCCGGGATCCGGTGGCCGGCCCGTACACGCAGGTCAGGGGTGGGGGAGAACGAGTTCGGCCCATACGGTCTTCTGCGGTACGGGGCCGAGATCGACTCCCCACCGAGCGGTCAGCACCTCGACCAGGAGCAGCCCGCGTCCGCCGTCCCCGTCCGGTGGGGCCGGCCGGAGGTGGGGGAGGGCGTCGGACCGGGTGTCCGTCACCTCGACCCGGAGCACCCCGGCCGAGAGCCGGATCGCGAGACGGAAGTCCCGTCCCCCGACCCGGCCGTGGGTGACCGCGTTCGCCGCGAGTTCGGCGACGACCTGTGTGGCGTTCTCGGCCGCGCCGTACGGAAGTTCGAGGTCCCGCAGCCACTCGGCGGCGAGCAGCCGGGCGAGCCGGGCGCCGCGCGGCGTGGACGACAACAGGAGGCCGAAGTCGCGGGCGGGGGAGGGGGCTTGGGTGGTGTTCTTCTGGTTCACGTCACCGAGCGTGGCCGCCCCTGGCTACCGTGAACAGTGACTCCACCGGTACGTAGGGTGACTGTCCGGAGCTTGTCCACCGCTGTCCGGACCTGTCCGAACCGCGTCACGGGTGGAAGCGGGCGCAGTTGGACTGGACGGGAGCAGGCGGAGGGGAGCGGGATGGCGGCGAGGGAAGTCACCTGGGAGGTCGATCAGGATGATGAGCGGGGGATCGCAGTCATCAACGCCGTGGGGCGCCAGCTGAGGTTGCGGCGTCAGGCGGTGGGGGTACGGGCCGCCGAGTTCGCCCGTGCGGTCGGTTACGGCGAGGACATGATCTACAAGATCGAGGGTGGGAAGCGGATTCCCCGTCCCGAGTTCCTGGACAAGGCCGACGAGGTGCTGGGGGCGAACGGGCTCGTCTCGGCGATGAAGGAGGACGTGGCCAAGGTCGGCTACCCGAAGAGGGAACGGGCCTTGGCGAAGCTGGAGGCCCGGGCGGTGGAGATGCAGCTCTACGACCCGCTCAACATGCACGGCCTGCTCCAGACACCCGAGTACGCGCGCGGCCTGTTCCTGATGCGGCGCCCGGTGTATACGCAGGACGAGGTGGAGCACTACACGGCGGCGCGTGTGGCACGCAAAGCGGTGTTCGAACGTGATCCCGCGCCCGAGATCAGTTTCGTTCTGGAGGAATGCACGCTCCGCCGTCCGCTGGGCGGCCGGGCCGTCTTGCGGCGCCAGATCGAACACCTTCTGGAAGTGGCCGAGTTGCGCCACGTCGAAATCCAGGTGATGCCGCTGGACCAGGTGGAACACGTGGGTCTGTCGCTGGTCGAGGTGATGAAGTTCGAGGACGGTACGGCGATCGGGCGATCGTCCGACGTGTCCGGCGGAAGGCCGATGACCGACCTGCGGCGGCTCCGTCTCCTGGAGCTGCGCTACGGCATTCTCCGGACTCAGGCACTCACTCCCGGTGCGACCGTCGGCGCCCTGTACCGATTGCTGAAAGAGACATGATGCCCAGCGCGTCTCCGCCCGGCCGTGGAAGGCCCCCGGCTCGCGGTGGGCCCCGGCGCATGGGCCGGGTTCGTGGCGTACGCGGCCGGCGGCTGAAGAAATTTTTCCGGGGGCGGTCACACTTCCCCTCCGGGCTCCGTCAGTGAGGTGTCCGCCCCGGCCGGGGCGGGTGCCGGAACACACGAAGGAGCCCGCCATGTCCACCACCGCCACCGTCGTCACCGCCGTCGCCGCGTTCATGGCCGGGTTCTCCGGGGTCGCGGTCCTCGTGAGGGCCGGGTTCGTCGTCGGGCCGCTCGCCGCGTACGGGGTGCCCCGGAGCTGGTGGAACCCGCTCGGGGCCGCCAAGCTCGCCGGGGCCGTGGGCCTGCTCGTCGGGTACGCCGCACCGGTGGTCGGGGTCCTGGCCGCGGTCGGGCTCGTCCTGTACTTCGCCGGGGCCGTGGTCACGGTCCTGCGGGCCCGCGCGTACGGCCACGTGCCCTTCCCGCTGGTCTACATGGCGCCCGCCGCGGCCGTCCTCGCCCTGGTGTGAGGCGCGTGCGCACGGCGAAGGCCGCCGCCCCGTGCGTACGGGTGCGGCGGCCTTCGTCACGACAGCGGGGCCGTCAGTCCTTCTTCGGGTCCTCCAGGCGCGGGAACAGCACCGCGCCCTTCGTCACCGTCGCGCCCGCCGGGAGCTGCCCCCACGTGGCGGAGGACCGCACCGGCTGGTCGGCCAGGGCGCCCAGGGACGCCTCGGCGCCCAGGGAGTCCCAGAGGGCCTGGGACGTCTCCGGCATGATCGGGTTGAGCAGGACCGCGACCGCGCGCAGGGACTCGGCGGCCGTGTAGAGGATCGTGGCGAGGCGGGCGCGGCCCTCCTCCGACTCGTCCTTGGCGACCTTCCACGGCTCCTGCTCCGTGATGTAGCCGTTGACCTGCTTCACGAAGTCGAAGATCGCCAGGATGCCGGCCTGGAAGTCCAGTTCCTCGCCGATCTTCGCGTCGGCCGTCGCGACGGCCTTCGCCAGGCCGTCGTGGACGGCCTTCTCCGCGTCGCCGTCGGCCGCCGACGCCGGCAGCACGCCGCCGAAGTACTTGCCGACCATGGCCGCCACGCGGGACGCCAGGTTGCCGTAGTCGTTCGCCAGCTCGCTCGTGTACCGGGCGGTGAAGTCCTCCCACGAGAACGAGCCGTCCTGGCCGAAGGCGATCGCCCGCAGGAAGTACCAGCGGTACGCGTCCACGCCGAAGTGCGAGGTCAGGTCCTGCGGCTTGATGCCGGTCAGGTTCGACTTCGACATCTTCTCGCCGCCGACCATCAGCCAGCCGTTGGCCGCGATCCGGCCGGGGACCGGCAGGCCCTGCGCCATCAGCATCGCCGGCCAGATCACCGCGTGGAACCGCAGGATGTCCTTGCCGATGAGGTGCACGTCCGCCGGGAAGGTCGCGTCGAACTTCGCCTGGTCGGCGCCGTAGCCGACGGCCGTCGCGTAGTTCAGGAGCGCGTCGATCCACACGTAGATGACGTGCTTCTCGTCCCACGGCACCGGGACGCCCCAGTCGAACGTCGAGCGCGAGATGGAGAGGTCCTCAAGGCCCTGCCGGACGAAGTTCACGACCTCGTTGCGGGCCGACTCGGGCTGGATGAAGCCCGGGTTCGCCTCGTAGAACTCCAGGAGCTTCGGGCCGTACGCGCTCAGCTTGAAGAAGTAGTTCTCCTCCTTGAGGATCTCCACCGGCTTCTTGTGGACGGGGCACAGCTTCGTGCCGTCCTCCGTCTCGATCAGGTCGCCGGGGAGCTTGTACTCCTCGCAGCCCACGCAGTACGGGCCCTCGTAGCCGCCCTTGTAGATCTCGTCCTTGTCGTACAGGTCCTGCACGAACTCCTGGACGCGGTCGGTGTGACGCTTCTGCGTGGTGCGGATGAAGTCGTCGTTCGCGATGTTCAGGTGCTCCCAGAGGGGCTTCCACGCCTCTTCCACGAGCTTGTCGCACCATGCCTGGGGCGTCACGTCGTTCGCCTCGGCCGTGCGCATGATCTTCTGACCGTGCTCGTCCGTGCCGGTGAGGTACCACACCTTCTCGCCGCGCTGACGGTGCCAGCGCGTGAGCACGTCGCCTGCGACGGTCGTGTAGGCGTGGCCCAGGTGAGGAGCGTCGTTGACGTAGTAGATGGGGGTCGTGACGTAGAACGCCTTCGTCCCTTGCTTCTCGGTTCCAGTGGCCGCCATGGCCGAAATCCTAACGGCCCCGTGAAGATCCACTCACATCCTTAAACCGGCGCGGGGCCGGGGAACGGGAGCCGGGGCCGAGCGCGGGGGACGGGAGCCGGGAGCCGGGGCCGAGCGCGGGGGACGGGAGCCGGGGGGCGGGTCCGGGCGCCGGGACGGCCCGGGGAAGATGGAGGACATGCGCGTACTGGTGGCGGAGGACGAGCGGGACCTCGCGGGGCTCGTCGCCACCGGCCTGCGGCGGGCCGGTTTCGCCGTCGACACCGTCCACGACGGCGAGGACGCCCTGGAACGGCTCGGCCTGTACGCGTACGACGTCCTCGTCCTCGACCGCGACCTGCCCCGCGTCCACGGCGACGAGGTCGCCCGGCGGCTCGTCGCGGACGGCTCCCGCACCCGCATCCTGATGCTGACCGCCGCCACCGCCGTCGAGGACCGCGTGGAGGGGCTCGACCTCGGCGCCGACGACTACCTCGGCAAGCCCTTCGAGTTCCCCGAGCTGGTCTCCCGGGTCCGCGCCCTGCGCCGCCGCTCCGCCCGCCCCCTGCCGCCGCTCCTCGAACGGGGCGGGCTGCGGCTGGACACCGTCCGGCGGACCGCCACCCGCGACGGGCGCGACCTCGGCCTCTCCCCGAAGGAGTTCTCCGTGCTCCAGATCCTCCTGGAGGCCGACGGCGCGGTCGTCTCCGCCGAGGAACTGCTCGAACGCGCCTGGGACGCCCACGCCGACCCCTTCACCGGAGCCGTGCGCGTCTGCATGAGCAAGCTGCGGGCCAAGCTGGGGGAGCCCCCGCTGATCGGCACCGTGCAGGGCGTGGGGTACCGGCTGTGAGCCCGTCCGGCGGTTCCCCGGGTGCTTCCGGCGGCCGGGAGGACCGCTCCGGTCCCGGCGTCCGGGACCCCTACCTCGGCTCCGGGTCCACCATCCGGACCCGGATCGCCCTCGTCTACGGCGGCGCCTTCCTCGTCCTCGGCGCCGTCCTCCTCCTCGTCGTCAACCTGCTCGTCCTCGCGGGGACCGCCTGGGCGACCGACGCGATCGTCTCCCACGCGGACGGCACCGGCGGGGTGGAGGCGTACCGGCTCGGCGACGACATCGGCCGGGCGGCGGCCGAACAGATGCTCATGTGGTCCTGCCTGGCCCTGCTCGTCACGGCCTGCTGTGCCGTCGTCGTCGGGTGGTGGACCGCCGGGCGCGTCCTGCGGCCCGTGCACGAGATGACCGCCCGCGCCCGCCGCCTCTCCGAGCGGAACCTGCACCAGCGGCTCGCGGTGCGCGGGCCCGACGACGAGCTGAAGGAGCTGGGCGACACGATCGACGCGCTGCTCGGACGCCTGGAGACGGCCTTCGACAGCCAGCGCCGCTTCATCGCCAACGCCTCCCACGAGCTGCGCACCCCGCTCGCCACGCAGCGCGCCGCCCTCCAGGTCGGCCTGGACGGGGACGGCGACGTGCGGCGGATCCTCCTCGACACCAACCGGCACAGCGAACGCCTGCTCGACGGCCTGCTCCTCCTCGCCCGCAGCGAGCGGGGCCTCGCGGAGAAGGAGGACGTCCCCCTGGCCGAGGTCGTCGCGGAGGAGTACGAGGACGTCGTGGTGGGGGACGGGAGCGGCGTCGTCCGGGGGAGCCGGGTGCTGCTCGGGCAGCTCGTGCGGAACCTCGTCGCGAACGCGGTCGCGTACAACGTCCCCGGGGGCACGGTCGGCGTACGGGTGGACGGCGGCGTCCTGACCGTCGTCAACACCGGTCCCGTGATTCCCCCGGACGAGGTCGAAGCCCTCTTCGAACCCTTCCGGCGGGGCGAGGGACGGGACCGGATGGGGCCCGGCGCCGGGCTCGGGCTCTCCATCGTCCGGTCGATCGCCGTCGCCCACGGGGGGAGCGCGACGGCGACCGCCCGGAGCGCGGCCGAGGGCGGCGGGCTCGTGGTGACGGTGAGCCTGCCGGTCGGCACCTGACCCGGGCGGCCACCGTCACCACGACGGGATCGGCTCAGACCAGGATCTCGACGCCCTGGTGAGCGGCTTTCTTTGCTTTGTTCATGCCTGCCCCTTCCGCGTCATGTTGAGGGCCTTTCGATAGAGCTCAGGAACGCGGTATCGCTCAGCCTTGTCGCGAGGGCCGGAGACTTCCTCCAGCAGTCCCACATCTCGGGCGAGCCTGACGAGATCGGGCGAAGTTTCCTCCAGCTGCTCCGCGGCGAACGGCGTAGAGCTGATTTCCCGAAGGCGCTTGAACACCGGTGCGAGTTCCGGGAATTCGTCCTTCTCGAGGGCGTCCAAGGCCGGGACGCTGACCTTGTCAAGTGATTCGACCAAAGCTCGAGGGCGAATGATGGAACGTGAGTAGCGATTGCCCGCTTCGAATCCCCGCTCCAACTCGACGGCGGCCGTCATCAACTGAGCCAGAGCCCTCGGCGCGTGATCGCCGTTCGCATCGGCCAACCGGGACCAGACCCAGTTGTCCGTGTATGCGGTGCGTCCGCCGGAGATGCGTTCGCTCGCGAGGATCACCCATGCGTTGCGCACGAAGTCCTCTGGCCAGTACTCGACTTCAGTTTTCTCCAGATGGAAATTCGCCTTGTTCAAGCGGGCCGTCACCAGTTTCCGAAACTCCTCCGAACGCCATGCCTGCTTGATGGCAATGCGCAGATAGTCCGTCTTGTTCGACCAGCTCAGACGTGCGGCGCGGGCGCTGAGATGAGATTTGTTCGGCATGCTCACCTCGCGCCAAATGTCCTCACGCAGAAGCACCTTGAACTTCAGCTTTTTCATCTGTGGGCCGAGTGTTCCGATGACGGTGAGAAGACCCGCCACGCCGTCGTTTCGACGCCTCCGGTTGTCGGCGGTGTTGCCGAACCCGGTGTCGAGAGCGTCGAAGAGCAAGGTGTGACTCGTATCGAGGGAGCTGTCGATGTCCAAGAGCCATTGGTCCACCAGAAGCGGAGCCTGTGGATTCGAAAGCAGATCCTTCAAATCTTTGAGGAGGTCTGTCTTGAGGTAGCTTCCGCCCGCCTGTGTCGTCCCGACAGAGGCGGGGGTCCAATCAGGCAGAGGAATGCTCTTCAGGTGCTGGCGAAGAGCAAGGCAGAGGAGGGCCGGCCACCCCTGACGCCACTCCAGTCCTCTTTCCTGGAGTTCCCTTTCCATCAAGGCGTAGACGTTTGCGTCCGGAGTCCAGCTCCGATGAGTGTCGAGCCCCGGTGGGCTGGTGACGACCACGGACGTCGGTTCGCCAGCCAGTTTACGGAAAAGCGCTGTTTTCCCTGTTCCCTTGCGTCCGATCACAAGCATAGTGTTCGGCGCGAGCGCCCGATCTACATCTGCAGTGCTCAGGAAAGTGTTCTGCAGCTCTTCGATCTCTTGATTCTCTGCGGTCTCTCCAGCGAATTGAAGTGAAGCCAGCACCTCGGTCTTGGTGGGCTCTGGAGTTGCGTCTTCCGGCGCCCCGAGCGCATTTTTTGGCTCTACGAGCCCAGTGATCCAGTCGGCCACCACAGTGAAGTCGTCCGAGCTCTGGACGCGCATCACGGAGTCTGAGGCGGCCAGACTCTCCTGGTAGCCGATGACTTGGACGACCTCTTCGAGTGCTTCGAAGGCCGGCCCCCCGGCACTGTTTCGTGCCACGGAAAGCCACTCTGTGATCCAGTCCTGGGCGCGTTCGGAGTAGAGCTCGCGCACTTCTGGAGTGGCCGGGACCGGCGAGGCGATGAAACGGACCTCTGGGGTGCAGGGGTTCTCTTCGGTCGATCGACGAGATTTCGCGGCGAGCAAGGCACGGGTGAGTGCTCGAGTTCCGGCTTTTGCTTGCGGGTGCGGGTAGAAGGCCACCACGTTGATATCAGAAACGTCGAACAGGAGAGGAGCCGCCAGGGGGCTGATTCCGGTCCGGGAATCAATGAGGACGACGTCCGGTCGTTCGGCGAGGTCGGACACCGCCTCCACCAGCAGGCGAAGAGGGTTGATTTCGTCTTCTCCGTACCAGGCGGAGGGGTCGAGGTGGGACAGTAGTCGAGCGTACTCCGCTCCCGGGCGTCCGGCCGGAAGCAGGAAAAGGCTGACGTCCTCGGCAACTCGAATTACATGCTCGTCGAGAGCGCCGATTTCACCGCTCATCTCCGCAGCTGCCAGCAGAGGCACCACACCCATGTTCTCCGTGACGCTTTCTTCTACGTCGAACAGTGACGCCAGGCCGGGAGCCTCAAGGTCCATGTCGATGCAGAGCACGGTAAGACCCTGCCCTGCGATGATCCGCGCGGCATGGGCCAGCGAAGTGGACCGTCCGACACCACCTCGCAGCGAGTAGAAGGTCGAGACCACAGGGGATGAGAGGGTGCCGTAGTTTTCCGAAGGGAAGCGTACGGTGATCTCTTCTGCCCGCCCGCTTGCCAGAGCCTCCGGCCACAGCGGCAATTCGGCTTGCACAGGAGGGTCGCCCAGCTCGCCCAGGTCCATGAACTCCGCCTCGTCGGGGGTCCACAGCTCGTACCGGACGAAGTCCGTGTCCGGCGCCAGACTCTGGACTCTCTCACGACGTGCTCGTGGCGTCAGACCGACGAATTGTTCCGAGACCGCTGCGACCCTCATGCCGCGGAAGGGGTCGGCGGAAACACGAACGTGCTCCCCCAGCACGCTCTTGAGCTTCGCTCCTACGAGGTTGATGTCGTCATCCGGCTGTGTCATGACGTTTTCCTCCTGCGCGCTCCAGCGCCCCGCGTTCGATGGCGACGTCGCAACTGCGTTGTGCACCAGCTCACAAAGCGTTTGGCCGCCTCGATTTCGTCCTCGATCTTGACATCTTCTGGCAGAGCCGTCTGGTAGCGCAGACCGACGTCACGATCCATAAGGAATTCCCGGACCTCTTTGGCCAGTACCGCAGGGCTGAACCCCGCCTGGACCATGAGCGCCAGAATGTCATGGCCGCGTGGTGCAGGGCGCCCTTGTGCCGCGCACAGGGCCTTGGCGAAGCACTCGGCGGTGAATCCCAGGTAGTACAGGCATGCAAGATGGCGGCCGGCACGGTGCAGCTCCATCGCATCCGCCCTGCGCTCCAGGGCTACGTCCTCCCAGTCCTGAGACGTGCGCGGATCCTCGTACAATCCGATACCCCCCATTTGGTGCCGTCCACCACCACTCTAGGGCGGCGGTGGGAGTCGCGGGCAGGCCATAGGATTTCCTGCCCGCGACGGCGTTCGGAACCGCACCGTAACTACACGAGCGCCGAACAGAGATGACGGCTGGGGGGAAGCACGCGCTGAGCCGTTGCACTGGGATTCGTCAGCGAGATGTTCGTCAGGTCGGTGGATGAGTGCTGTCAGAGTTCCAGGCCGGCGAGCAGTCCCCGGTAGAAGGCGGCGTGCTCGGTCCCGGCGGGGTCCGTGCCCTGGAAGTACGCGGCGGTACGGGGCGTTCCGCCGAGCTTCCGGAGGTAGTCGAACGCCTTGTTGTCCTCGTCGCCCCAGGCCACGAACCGCCAGTGCAGCGGGCGGTCGGCCGCCCCGGCGAGCGCCTGCGTGGCGGCCGTCTTCGCGTCCGGCGCGCCGTCCGTCTGGAAGACGACGAGCGCCGGGCGGGCGGGGTCGGCCTTCGCGTGCAGGGCCAGGACCTCCTCCACGGCGCGGTGGTAGTGGGTGCGCCCCAGGCGGCCGAGGGTGCCGTTGATCTCCTCCACGCGGGTGGGGGTGAGCGTGGCGGGGGTCAGCTCGGCGGCGCCGTCGATGTCCGTGGAGAAGAACACGGTGGTGACCTTCGCGTCGGCGTCGAGGTGCGCCGCGAGCGCCACCGTCTGCTCCGCGAGCCGCTGCACGGACCCGTCCCTGAAGTACCCGCGCATCGAACCGGACCGGTCGACCACCAGGTACACGTCCGCCCGCGCGCCGGCGAGCCCCTGCTTCCTGAGCGCGGCACCGGCGGCCTTGTAGGCGTCCACGAGGTGGGGGGCGACGGCCTTGACCCGGGCGAGGGAGAGGGCGGGGGCGGCCGGGGCCGGGACGACCGCGGCGGGCTCCGTGACGGCCTCGGGCAGGGGGATGACGGCGGCCTCCGGCGCGGGGGTCACGACGGACTCGTGCTCGGTCACGACGGGCTCGTGCTCGGCCGGGGCGGTCTCCGGGGCGGGAGCGGCGGCTTCCGGGGCGGTCGGGACCTCGTCCGGTCGGGCCTGCCGCTCGGGGGCCTCGGGGGCCTCCGGAGCCGCCGGGGCTTCCGGTGCGGGGGCGGCCGCCGCCACGGGCGCATCCGCCGCCACGGGCGTCTCCGGTTCCACCGGCGCGGGGGTGGCCGGGGCCTCCGTTCCCGGTTCAGCGGCACCGTCCGCCGTCGGGGCGCCCGCGTCCACGCCCGTGGCCGCCCCGGGTCCGGCGTCCTGCGCGTCCCGATCGCCCCGCTCCTCCGGAGCGGGGTCCGCCGCCGGGACGCCCCCGTCGACGGCGGCTGCCTCCCGCGCCGCCGCTTCGGCCGCGACCGAGACGGCGGTGTCCGCCGCCTCCACGGCGGGCGTCTCCGCCTCGGCGGCGACCTCCTCCGCGACCTGCGGCTCCTCCGTGACCGGCTCCGAGGCCGTGACCGGCTCCGTTTCCGTAACCGCCTCCGGGACCGTGACCGGCTCAACGGCCGTCTCCGGGGCTGTGCCCGTCTCTACGACCGGCTCCGGGACCACGACCGCGACCGGCTCCGGGACCGCCTCCGGCTCAGCGGCCGGCTCCGTGACCGCGACCGGCTCCGTTTCCGTAACCGGCTCCGGGACTGCGACCGCTTCCGTCTCCGTGACCGCGGCCGGCTCCGGCTCCGCCGTCCTCGCCCTGGGCACCTGCGGGTTGTCGAAGGACGCCGCCACCAGGTCGTCCGCCGCCCGGCGGACCGCCGTCTCCGGTTCCTCCGAAGCGGTCGACGTCTCCGGGGCGCCCGGCGCCTCCGCGGCCCCGCCGGTGGCCGGTGCCTCCGACGTGCCCGACGCCTCCCCGGTCACGACCGTCGCCGTCGCCGTCTCCGCCGTCGTCCCCGAGGCCACCGACGCCTCCGCCGGAACCGGCGTCACCGGCGTCGCCACCGCCTCCGGCGTCTCACGCGACTGGGACGGGACGGAGGTTGCCGGGGAGTCCTCGCGGTCCCGGCCGAACACCTTGCGCAGCATGCTCCGAATACCCATGGGCGAACCCTTTCGCATGAGTGGGGGTGCGGTGTGAATGTCCGTACCGGGCGTGTTTCGGGACCTTCATCCCTGGCCAGGGCGGATACGTAAGGTTAGCGGCCGTCCCCGGCCCCCTCCGTGGCCCGGTCGCGGTCCCCCGCCGCCCCGGACGCCACGCATTCATCCGGCGTTCACGCCGAGGCCGTCCCCGGGCCCGGACGCGCACCTAGCGTCACCGCCGAAGCCATCCCGACACCATGTCGGCGCAGACGGTGCGCCGGAGGAGGACGAAGTGCGCAAACTGCTGCCGCTGCTGAGCACGAACCCGCACGGAGGCGGCCGTTCCGCTCTCACCTGCCGGTACCGCTGTGGTGACGCCTGCTTCCACGAGGTGCCCAACACCAGCGACAACGAGTACGCCGGTGACCTCATAGCCGGTGTCCTCTCCCGCCGTTCCGCCCTCCGCGCCGCCGCCGTCGTGACGGTCGCCTCCGCCGTCGGCGGCGCCGTCGCCCTCGGGGAGGCCCCCGCTGCCGAGGCCCACGGCGCCGGTCACGGCCACGGCCACGGCCACGTCCCCGGCAAGGCCGACGGCGCCCGCGGCCTCCGCTTCGCCCCCGTCGCGCCCAACACCGCCGACAAGGTCACCGTCCCCGCCGGTTACGCGCAGAACGTGGTCATCCGCTGGGGCGAGCCCATCCTGCGCGGCGCCCCCGCCTTCGACGCCGAGAAGCAGACCGCGAAGGCCCAGGCCGGCCAGTTCGGCTACAACAACGACTTCCTCTCCCTGCTGCCGCTGCCCGGTGAGCGCGGCCGGCAGGTCCTCGTCGCCAACCACGAGTACACCGACGAGGTCCTGATGTTCCGCGGCTACGACCCGCAGAACCCGACCCGCGAGCAGGTCGAGATCGCCTGGGCCGCACACGGCCTGTCGGTCGTCGTGGTCGAGGAGGAGCACCGCACCGGCCGGCTCACCCCGGTCCCCCGCCACCCCCTCAACCGGCGGCTGCACACCACGACCGAGTTCCGGGTCACCGGCCCCGCCGCGGGCAGCGACCTGCTCAAGACCTCCGCCGACCCGACCGGCCGCACGGTCCTCGGCACGCTCAACAACTGCGCCGGCGGCACCACCCCGTGGGGCACCACCCTCCACGGCGAGGAGAACTTCAACCAGTACTTCGCCAACGGCTCCTCCGCCACCGACAAGCGCTACGGCGTCGGTTCGGGCGCCACCGAGCGCAAGTGGGAGCGGTTCGACAAGCGCTTCGACCTCAAGCAGGAGCCCCACGAGGTCCACCGCTTCGGCTGGGTGGTGGAGCTCGACCCGTACGACCCCGGGTCCACGCCCCGCAAGCGCACCGCGCTCGGCCGCTTCAAGCACGAGGCCGCGCAGCCCCGCCTCACCGCCGACGGCCGTCCGGTCGTCTACATGGGCGACGACGAGCGCTTCGACTACTTCTACAAGTTCGTCTCCTCGAAGCGGATGATGAAGGGGAGTTCACGGGCCGCCCGCGAGCACAACCTGACCCTCCTGGACGAGGGCACGCTGTACGTCGCCAAGCTGACCGGCGACTCCCCGGCCGCCGAGGTCGACGGCACCGGAAAGCTCCCGAACGACGGCGAGTTCGACGGCTCCGGCGTGTGGATCCCGCTCGCCACCGGGAACGTCTCGCACGTCCCCGGCATGACGGCCGAGGAGGTGTACGTCTTCACCCGCCTCGCCGGCGACAAGGTCGGCGCGACGAAGATGGACCGCCCGGAGGACGTCGAGCCGTCCCCCCGCACCGGCCGCGTCTACGTCGCGCTCACCAACAACACCGACCGCGGCAAGGCCGGCAAGGCGGGCGCGGACGAGGCCAACCCGCGCAACCTCAACAAGCACGGGCAGATCCTGGAGCTGGCCGAGCACTGGGACGACCCGTCCTCGGACGGCTTCGCCTGGCGCCTCTTCCTCGTCGCGGGCGACCCGAACGACCCGGCCACCTACTTCGCCGGCTTCCCCAAGGAGAAGGTGTCCCCGATCTCCTGCCCGGACAACGTCGCCTTCGACCCGCACGGCAACCTGTGGATCTCCACCGACGGCAACCAGCTCGGCTCCCACGACGGCCTGTTCGGCGTCGCGGTGCGGGGCGAGCGGCGCGGTGAGCTGAAGCAGTTCCTGACCGTCCCGAAGGGCGCCGAGACCTGCGGCCCGCTCATTCAGGACCGGCGCGTGCTCGTCGCCGTGCAGCACCCGGGCGAGATCGACGGGGCGTCCGTGGAGAAGCCCGCCAGCACCTGGCCCGACGGACCCGGGAAGATCGTCCGCCCGTCGGTCGTCGCCGTCTGGCGCACGGACGGCCGCGACATCGGCGTCTGATCCCGCGCGGTTCCGGGGCCCGGGGCGGAGCGGTCTCACTCCGCCCCCAGGCCCTCCCGGAACCGTACGACCTGCTCCTCCGGGTCGCCCGTGTACGCCCACGGCACCCAGGTCGCCCGCCGGCCCAGCAGGCCGAGCAGCTCCCTGGCGATCCCCACCTGGCCCGCGTAGCAGGCGGCGTGCGCGAGGAAGTTGAGGTCCCCGACCTCCTCCGGGGGCACCGGGCTGCCGGGCTCCCTGCCGCCGATCCACCGCGCGTGCGTACGGCGCAGCTCGGTCACGGCCAGCTCGTGCTTCCAGTGCTGGTCGAACCCGCGCACCGGGCCCCGGCCGAGTGCCCCGTCCGCGACGTACCGGTACTCCTCGACCCGGGCCACCTGGACCAGGACCGGCAGCGGGGAGCCGGGCGGCGCCACGCCCGCCGCGTCGCGGGCGAAGTCGTACATGCTGCCGTGCGTGCCGTGCCACCGCGCCGACCAGTAGCGCAGCACCTGGATGTGCCCCTCGGTGTTGTACGGGTCGCGGCGGCGCAGCTCGTCGAACCAGTGGCGCAGTTCGCGGCGCGGCACCCCGCCCTCGTACAGCCTGGCCACCGACAGGAGCGACACCCACGGCACCGGGTCGGCGGGCGCCGCCTCGGCCGCGTCCCGGCAGGCGTCCACGGCCGCGTCGATCCGGCCCCGGTCGACGGGGGCGCCCCGGCCGGCCGCGATGGCCGCGTCGAAGACCCGCACCACCTCGGTCGCGGCCCGCAGCACGGCGGCGTCCGGATTGCCCGGCTCGGCGCTCCGCCAGGTCTCGACGGCGCAGCCGCCGGCGACGGCGTGCGACAGGAGCCGGACGCGGTGGGTGCGGCGCGCCCAGTCGTCGCCGGTCGCGGCGAGCAGGTCCCGCACGCCCTGCCAGCGGCCGATGACGATGTCGTGGCGCGCCTCGGTCAGCGCGCGGTCCCCGCAGTCCGGGTCGAAGGCGGGCACGAAGCGCTCCGGGCGGCGGGAGCGGCGGAGCACGGCCATCGGGGTCCTCCTTCGGGGTCGGCGGCCGGGAGTCGCGGGGCGGACCGACGGAGCACGGGTCCGTGCCGGACGGGGCGGGGCGGGAGCGGGCGCGCCGCGCCGGGAACGGGGACCGGACGTGGCCGCAGCGTATTCCACGCCCGGCACGGGCGGGCCCGGCCCCCTCGTCCGGGGAGCGGGGCCGGGGGTCAGAAGTCCGTCGCGTAGTTCTTGTCGCGACCGCCCGTGCGGGCGCCGGGCGTGGGCGCGCCGGCGGCCTCGGTGGCGGCGAGGGCGCGGGCGGCGTCCAGGCGGGCCGGGCGGCGGTAGTAGTCGCTGCCCGCCCGCCGGTGGACCACCAGCGGGACCACGCCGAGGAGCAGGCCGCCGAGGCCGATGGCGAGGGCGGTCCTGGAGAGTTCGCCGAGCGATGCGACGAAGGCCCAGAGCATGAACGCCGAACCGAACAGCGGCCAGAGGCCGCCGATGACCAGGTTGGGCACGGAGCGGAACAGGACCGACTTGTACGCGACGACGGCGGCGATGCCCGCGAGGCCGTAGTAGAAGGCGATCTGGAGGCCGATCGCGGCGACCGCGTCCCTGAGGACGCGTTGGACGGAACCGGCCGCCGCCGCGGCGGCGAACAGCAGCAGTGCCGCCCCGCCGACCGTGACGATCGCGACCCAGGGGGTGTTCCAGCGGCGGTGCACGGTGCCGAGCGCGGCCGGCAGGGTCCGGTCGCGGCCCATCGCGAAGAGCGAGCGGGTGACCTGGATGAGCGTGGTCTCCAGGGTGGCGACGGTCGACAGGAGCACGGCCCCGACGAGCAGCTTGCCACCGATGCCGGGCCACACCTCCTGCCCGACGACGGCGAGGACGTTGGGCCCGGCGGCGCGGATCTCCTCCGCCGTCAGGAGGAGGTTGACGGTGACGGTGATGACCTCGAAGAGGACGAAGACGAAGCCGACGCCGACGAGCGCGGAGACGCCCGCGGTCCGGCGGCTGTCGCGGGTCTCCTCGCTGAGGTTGCCGGTGACGTCCCAGCCCCAGTAGTAGAACGCGGCGATCAGCGCCCCGGCGGCGAAGCCCTGCGTTCCGTGGAACTGGCCGAGGCCGAACCACGACCAGTCGAAGGCGCTGGCCCGGCCCCGGTGCATCACGGCCGCGAGGACGAAGCCGGCCAGGATCAGCATCTCGATCCCGGACATGACCAGTTGGGCCCGCACGGTGAGCCGGGCGCCGCCCAGGACGACGAGCAGCATCGCCAGGAACCAGCAGGCGCCGACCGCCGCCGCGAGCGGGGTGCTGTCGGCGAGGTCCGGGGCGATCAGGGAGAGCGTGAGGGTCCCGGCGGGCAGCGAACCGGCCACCATGAAGACGGTGGTGGAGAAGACCAGCGCCCAGCCGGAGAGGAACCCGAGGAAGGGGTGCAGGGTGCGGCCCACCCAGGAGTACGCGGCACCGGCGTTGACGTCGATCCGGCCCAGCCGGGCGTACGCGAGGACGATGCCGAGCATCGGTATCGCGCAGTACAGCAGGGCCGCAGGACCGCCGAAGCCGACCGCGCCGAAGAGGACGGCGGTGGTCGCGGCGAGCGAGTAGGCGGGGGCGCTTCCGGCGACGGCCATCACGATCGTGTCGAAGGTGCCGAGGACATTGGGCTGGAGCCCTCTGCCGCTGGTGGTGGTGCGCATGGCGGGTCCTCGGGGCGCGGGGGCGAGGCAGGACGAAGTGGCCTGCCCGCCGGGCCGGTCGACACCGGCGGCGGCGGGCGCGGATCACCGTGAATGGGCGCATCGTAGTCGGAGGGACGGAAGGGGGTGACGGCGGTGGAAGGATTCCGTTCCGTCACCGCCGGTGAACCGCCGCGTACGCCTCCGGGAGGGGGTCAGCGCAGGTCGGGTCCGGCGATGGCGCGCGCGGCCCGGACCTCCTGGCGGAGCGGCTCCAGGACTCCGTTCTCGTCGCCGGGCAGTTCGGTGCGGACCTCCACGAGGGTGTCGCTCGACCGCAGCCCCTCGGCGAGTTCGCGCAGTTCCCCGGCCACGGCGGCCACTTCGGCCCGGTCGGGGGCGGGGGCGCCGTGGCCGGCCCGGACGCGGGCGGCGGTCGTGGCGTCCACGATCCGTTCGACGGCGACGACCAGCGGCCACCAGGCGGCGGCGCGGGTGCCGGTCGGCGGGGGTTCGGTCAGCGCCCGCTGGAACTCGGAGCGGACCGTCGACAGGTCCCGGTAGAGCGTCCGGCGGGCCCGCAGCCGCGCGTGCGGATCGGACCGTTCCGTGTCGGAGAACGCCATGTCCACGTAGTCGGCGGTGTCGGAGACGGCGTCCGCGAGCCGGGCCCCGACCCGGGTGTGCCAGGACTCGGGCCAGAGCAGGTACCCGGCGACGAGCGTGATCCCGCAGCCGATGAGCGAGTCGTAGAGGCGCGGCAGGACGAGGGCGGAGCCCTGGTGGTTGAGGACGTCGGAGAGCAGCAGGATGACGGGGGTGACGGCGGCCGTCTGGAAGGCGTACCCCTTCGCGGAGAACGCCGGGATCAGGGCGGCGAGCACCAGCAGGACGGGCACGTCCCACCAGCCCCGGGGCACTCCGGACAGGACGAGGGCGGCGAGGACGAGGCCGAGCACGGTGCCGGCGGCGCGGAGCACGGCCCGGGAGAAGACCGAGCCGAAGTCGGGCTTCATCACGAAGGTGACGGTGAGGGCGACCCAGTAGGAGCGGGGCACGGGGACCAGCGACACGAGCGCCTGCGCCAGGCCGACGCAGAGCGCGAGCCGCAGTCCGTACCGCCAGGAGGCGCCGGAGAGGAGGACGGCGCGGGCGTTGCGCCGCACGCGGACGCGGAGCGCGGCGGGCCGGCCGAGCCGGTCGCCGGGATCGGGTTCCCGCTCGTGGACGACGTTCGCCGCGTGCCGCAGGGCGTGGTCGACGGCCTTCTCGGAGGGCCGCTCCGGGACGGGCAGGTCCGGGACGGGGGCGCCGGTGCGGCCCTCCTGGACGGCGTCCGCGAGCTCCCGCACGGCCGCCGGGACCGCGGCGGGCAGCGGGCCGGACCGCCGGGCCCCGAAGTGGGCGGCGGGCGCGGCCTCGACGAGCGGGACGAGGACGTTGAGCCGGGCGAGCAGCCCGACCAGGGGCGAGGCGCGGCCGTGCTGGCGGGCGCGCCGGGCCAGGACCAGGTCGTAGGCGTGGTTCAGGGAGTCGGTGACGGCCTGCCGTCTCCCGTCGTACGCGGAGGTGCCCGCGGCCTCGTAGAGGTCGGCCACCGCCCGGTACGTGGCGGCGACGGCGTCCCGTTCGGGCGCGCCCCGCCGCACCGGCCAGCCGAGCAGGGTGAGGACGAGGACGACGAGCCCGCCCAGGGAGAGCAGGACGGGCGCCGTCCACCAGGGGTCGGGCAGGGGGAGCCCGGCGCCGACGACGGCGTTGAGGAGCAGGAGCAGCCCGGAGACGGAGGCGACCGCGCCGATCGAGGAGATCATCCCGGAGACGAGCGCGACGCCGGTGAGCACGGCGACGGCGACCCAGCCGTGCCCGAAGGCGAGGGTGCCGAGGGTGACGCCGAGGACCCCGAAGAGCTGCGGCACGGCGATGTTGAAGACCCGCATCCGGTAGGCGTCGGCGGTGTCCCCGATGACCCCGGACAGGGCGCCCATGGAGACCAGCGCCCCGTACGCGGGCCGGTCGGCGGCCAGTCCGGCGGCGAGCGGCGCGGCCATCGCGACACCGGCCCGGAGGACGGCGGCCCGGGGAACCGGCACGGGCGCGGGCCTGAGCCCGGCGGTCAGCCAGGCCGGCGGGACGAGCCGCCCGGCTTCTTCGGTACGCGCCATGCCGTCCAACGTACTGTCCGGCCCGCCGGGGCGCCGCCGGGCGGGCGGCCCCGGGGGTCCCGCCGGTCCCTAGGATGGAGGGCCGTCACGAGAAGAAACGAGCACGCATGCGTCCTCAGCGGTTCACCGATTTCGTCGTAGGCGTCGTGAAGGACACCCCGACCGCCGGCGGGGTGCGGACCCTCGCCGAGACGGGCGACACGAAGCACCCCTTCGGGGTGGTCGTCACGGTGGGATCGGCCGAGCACCGGTGGCAGTTCACCGGGCTGCTGCCCGAAGGGGCCAAGCACGAGGGGTTCCTGGACGAGCCCGTCACCGGCGACCCGGTGCCGCCCGGGGAGGAGCCCCGGGCGGACGACTCCCCGGAGGCGTGGCTCGCCGCCGCCCTCGCGCGGGCCGGGAGCCCGGAGATCTCGGGGATCGAACGGTGGTCCGCCCAGCCCGACACCGTCGGCCGGGCGGGGCTGACCGTGTCGTTCCACAGCGGGGCCCGGATCTACGCCCGCGTCTTCTGACGGCACCGGCGGGTCGTCCCGTACGGCGCCGACCGGTCCCGGACCGCACCGGACCGCGCCGGTCGCACGGCCCCGGCTCAGTTGCGGTAGGACTCCACCTCGGCCGCCGGGCGGATCGTCTCCGTGTCCGGGTCCTCGCCGAACTCCGCCTTCGCGCGGCGCCGGCGCAGCAGGTCCCAGCACTGGTCGAGGCGGATCTCCACCTCGGTCAGGCGGGCCCGCTCCCCGGGCGTGAGGCCGTCCCCGCGCTGCCGCAGCGCGCGTTCCTCCTCCACGAGGGCGCCGATGTCGTCCAGGATCTCCTCGTTGTCCATGCCTTCCAGCGTGGCCGATCAGCGCCCTTCCCGCAGGTCGAGATCGGCGAGCACGGCCCGGTGGTCGCTGCCCGCGAGGTCCAGGAGGCGGAAGCCCACCGGGACGAAGCCGGGGCCGGCCAGGACGTGGTCGATCTGCACGTACGGGGGGAGGGGGCCCTCCAGCGGCCAGGTGGGGGCGCGGCTCCTCCCGGCCTGCCGGGCCGCGTCGTGGAGGCCGCCCGCGTCGAGGATCGCGCGGAAGGCCGCGTGGTCCTGGGAGGCGTTGAAGTCGCCCGCGATCAGGACCGGCTCCCGGGACCCGGCGGCGAAGTCCGCGATCCGGCCCAGCTCCCGCTTCCACACGTCCACCTGGCCCGGCAGCGGTGGCATCGGGTGGGCGAGCTGGAGGCGCACCGGACGCCCGCCGATCTCGGCGGTGGCCCCCGGCATGCCCATCGTCGCCGGGATTGTCCACCGGTCGCGCAGCGGGAAGGCGCTCAGCAGGACGGAGCCCGCCGAGCCGTCCGCCCCGACGGAGACGTGGTGGGGCAGTTCGGCGGCGAAGGCCGTGGTCAGGGCGCGCCCGCAGGCGCGGTCGCACTCGGAGACGTACACGAGCCGGGGCCGTTCGCGTCCGACCGCGGCGATCAGCGCCTCCGTGGCCTGTCCGAACTCGACGTTGGCGGCCAGGACGCGGACCCGGGCGAGGAGCGCCCCGTGGCCGTCGACGGCCCCCGCCCGCGGGGGGAGGGCGCTCCAGCCGGTGGCGGCGAGGACGACGACGGCGGCGAAGGAGAGGGCGCGGCGGCGGGCGGCGGCCGC
Organism: Streptomyces sp. NPDC001744; assembly: GCF_042892575.1. Lineage (NCBI taxonomy): Bacteria > Bacillati > Actinomycetota > Actinomycetes > Kitasatosporales > Streptomycetaceae > Streptomyces > Streptomyces sp. NPDC001744. Next base: position 48,552 of record NZ_JBIAUG010000014.1, on the reverse strand, counting down.
GAGGAGCAGTCCGAGCCCGGCCGGGACGGTGAGCCAGGGCAGGAACGAGAGCAGCTGCGGCACGGGCGTGACCGCGTCCGTGCCGAGCAGGCGGCAGCCGGCGACCGTCGCGGGCACGGCGAGGAGCGCTCCGGCGGCCCCGGCGAGGAGGCGGCGCCTCCGGCGGAGGGGCGGCGGGGCCGCGTCCGCCGTGGCGGTTCCGGGGGGTGCGGAGGAGGCGGGGTCGGGGGCCACGCCCGCCAGTGTCGCAGGGCCCGTCCCGTCCCCGCCCCGCCGTACCCGGGAGCCGGTGGGGCCCCGGAGGCGCGCCGGTCCTCAGTACCGCTCGTCGGGTCCGTACGCGTCGTCCGTCGCCAGGGCCCAGATCACGAAGATCGACACGGCCATGGAGAAGAGCGACCACCACGGCTGGTAGGGCAGGAAGAGGAAGTGGAACAGGATGTTCAGGGAGGCGAGCACGATGCCCGTGACCCGGCCCCACTCGGCGCCCTTCAGGATGCCGTAACCGGCGACGACCAGGATCACGCCCAGGATCAGGTGGATCCAGCCCCACGTGGTGAGGTCGAACTTGAAGACGTAGTCGCCCACGCGGGTGTAGACGTCGTCCTCGGCGATCCCGGCGATGCCCTGGAAGACGTCCATGAAGCCGATGACCAGCATGAGGACGCCGGCGAAGAGGGTGCCGCCGGAGGCCCAGGCCCCGGCGGTGCTCCGCCTGTGGGACGGGTCGGTGCTCTGTGTACGGGGCGGGGCGGTGTTCCGGCCCGTGGCTCCGTCGTCGTTCTGGCTCATGACCCCATCGTGGGAGCGCCCGCCCGTCCGCGAACCTCCAGGCGGGCCGTACGGGTGAACGGGGGGAGCCGTCCGCGGGCCCGTCCCCGGGTACGGGCGCGGCCCGGCCCGGGGGCGCGTCCGGGGCCGCCGCACGCCGGGGCCGGAGGGACGGCCGCGGACCTTGACCTTCCCCGTACGGGAAGGCCGAGCATCCTCGTCACCGGGCGCCACGAGGGCGGCCGGTACGGGGAGGTGGCACGCGGTGGAACGGCACGGAACGTCCGGAGAGCGCGAACCGCTCATGACGATCGGGGAGTTCGCCCGCGCGTCCCGGCTCTCGGCCAAGGCGCTGCGCCGCTACGACGAACTCGGCCTGCTCCCGCCCGCCCGCGTCGACGCGTACACCGGTTACCGGTACTACGCCGGGACGCAGGTGGAGCGGGCGCGTCTGGTGGCCTGGCTGCGGCGGATCGGGATGCCGCTCGCGGAGGTCGGGGACGTGTGCGCGCTGCACGGCACGGACCCGGGGGCGGCGGCCCGCGCGGTCCGGGCCCACTGGGCGCGCGTCGAGGCCGAGACGGCGGCGCGGCGGGACCTGGCCGCCTCCCTGGCCGACCGACTGGGAGGAAGTACCCACATGACGACGAACGTACGGCCCGGGTCCGTGTGGCCCTGTGCCCTGGCCACCGCCGCGCTCTCGGAGCGCGGGCGGGTGCGGGAGACCAACCAGGACCGGGCGCACGCGGGTCCCCGTCTGCTCGCCGTCGCGGACGGCTACGGCCCGGTGGGGGACCTCGCCGCGTCGGCCGCCCTCGCGGCGGTCGGCGCGGTTCCGGTGACCGGCCGGGCCGGGGACCTGCTCAACGCCCTGGAGGACGCCGTCCGCCGCGCGGACGCGGAGGTGGGCGCGGCGGCGCCCGGCGCGGGGACGACCCTGACGGCCGGGGTGTGGACCGGCTCCCGGCTCGCGCTCGCGCACGTGGGGGACGGGCGCGCGTACCTGCTGCGGGACGGGGGGCTCGTCCGCCTCACCCGGGACCACACCGCGGTGCAGGCCCGGGTGGACGCGGGCGAACTCACCCCGTCCGAGGCGGCGGACCACCCGGACCGGGCCCTGCTCCTCCGGGCGCTCGACGGGGCGGGGGCGGGAAGCGGTCCCGTACCGGACCTGAGCCTGCACGAGGGGCGGCCCGGGGACCGCTGGCTGCTGTGCACGGACGGCCTGTCGGCGGTCGTCCCGGAGGCGGAGCTCCGTGCCGTCCTGGCGGCGGGCGACGACCCGGACGGCACCGTCCGGGCCCTCGCCGCGCTGGCCGACGCGCGGGGCGGCCCGGACAACGTGTCGTGCGTCGTGGCGGACGTGCGGCCGGCGGACGCGCCGCCGGCGCGCACCGGTCCGGATCACTGAGGGCCGCCCCGCCGTACGGGCCGGTCCCGCCCGCCGCACGGGCCGGCCCGGTGAGGGCGGGGCGGCGGCCGGGCCGGGGCGGTCAGCCGGGCCGCAGGCCGGCCAGCTGCTCCTCGAACGGCACGACCTCGTCCTCGTCCGCCTCCCGGACCGGCCGGGCCGCCACCGCGTCCGCCAGTTCGTGCCCGGCCCGGGTGATCCGGGCCGGCAGCCCGTCCGTGTGGGCGTCGCCGCCCGAGCCCCAGTCCTCCGAGGCCGCGTAGACGGCGGTGGGGACGGTGTGGGCCCGCAGGTAGGCGAAGAGGGGGCGCAACGCGTGGTCCAGGACGAGCGAGTGGCGGGCGGTGCCGCCGGTCGCGCCGATCAGGACCGGGGTGCCGGTCAGCGCGGCCGGGTCGACCAGGTCGAAGAACGACTTGAACAGGCCGCTGTACGAGGCGGTGAAGACCGGCGTGACCGCGACGACGCCGTCCGCGCCGGTCACCGCGTCGATCGCTTCCCGGAGCGCGGCGGAGGGGAAGCCGGTGACGAAGTTCTTGGCGATGTCGACGGCCAGGTCGCGCAGTTCGACGACCTGGACGTCGACCGCGTACTCCCGCTCGGCCAGCCGGTACCGGGCCGCCCGGAGGAGGCGGTCGGCGAGCAGCCGGGTGGAGGAGGGGGAGCCGAGGCCGGCGGAGACCGCGACCAGTTTCAGCGTCCGCACGGTGTCAGACCTCCTTGGTGGCGAGGACGGCGGGGTGGAGCGGGGCGGTGGCGGGGACGCCGGCCGGGCGCAGGCTCTCGAACTCCTTGCGCAGCACCGGGACGACCTCTTCGCCGAGGATGTCGAGCTGTTCCAGGACGGTCTTCAGGGGCAGGCCCGCGTGGTCGACCAGGAACAGCTGGCGCTGGTAGTCGCCCGCGTACTCGCGGAAGGACAGGGTCCGCTCGATGACCTCCTGCGGGGAGCCGACGGTCAGCGGGGTCTCGCGGCTGAACTCCTCCAGGGAGGGGCCGTGGCCGTAGACCGGGGCGTTGTCGAAGTACGGGCGGAACTCCCGTACCGCGTCCTGCGAGTTCTTCCTCATGAAGACCTGGCCGCCGAGGCCGACGATCGCCTGCTCGGGGGTGCCGTGGCCGTAGTGCGCGTACCGCTGCCGGTAGAGCCGGACCATCTTCTCGGTGTGCTGCTTGGGCCAGAAGATGTGGTTCGCGAAGAACCCGTCGCCGTAGTAGGCGGCCTGCTCGGCGATCTCGGGGGAGCGGATGGAGCCGTGCCAGACGAAGGGCGGGACGCCGTCGAGCGGGCGCGGGGTGGAGGTGAAGCCCTGGAGGGCGGTGCGGAACGTGCCCTCCCAGTCGACCACGTCCTCCCTCCACAGCTTGTGGAGGAGCGCGTAGTGCTCGATGGCGAGCGGGATGCCCTGCCGGATGTCCTGGCCGAACCACGGGTAGACCGGGCCGGTGTTGCCGCGTCCCGTCATCAGGTCCACGCGTCCGTCCGCGAGGTGCTGGAGGGTCGCGTAGTCCTCGGCGATCTTCACCGGGTCGTTGGTGGTGATCAGGGTCGTGGACGTGGACAGGACCAGGTTCTCCGTGCGGGCGGCGATGTGCCCGAGGAGGGTGGTGGGGGACGACGGGACGAACGGCGGGTTGTGGTGCTCGCCGGTCGCGAAGACGTCCAGGCCGACCTCCTCGGCCTTGAGCGCGATGGCGACGGTGTTCTTGATCCGCTCGTGCTCGGTGGGGGTGCGGCCGGTGGTGGGGTCGGTCGTCACGTCACCGACGGTGAAGATCCCGAACTGCATCGTGCTCACCTCTCGCGTTGCCTCGCGTTTCCGCGTATTGGTTGAATCTTAAACCATCTCGTCCAACGGTGCGACCGCCCCGGCTATTCCGTCTTCGCTGTTCCCGCTCCCGCTGTTCCCGCTCCCGCTGTTCCCGCTCCCGCTGTTCCCGCTCCCGCTGTTCCGGCCCCGCGTCCGCCCGCGCCCGTGTCCGCTCCGGACTCCCGCGCCCGTACGCTGAAGGGCATGACCGCCCCCGTGACCGACACCGAGCGCTGGAAAGAGCGCGGCGTGATGCTCCGCGTCTTCGTGTACGTCTTCGCCACGCACGCCTTCGCCGGCTTCGTCTGGATCCTCTTCTCCGTCGGGCAGCACGCCCAGAAGTGAGCGGAGGGACGGACGGCCCGTCCTCCCGGACGTGAGCACGGCCACGAGGAGGGGGAACCGGGGCCTCCCGTAGAGTTCGGCGGCGTGAACGGTGCGATATCGGTCGTCGGAATCGGCGCGGACGGCTGGGACGGGCTCCCCGAGTCCTCCCGCCGCGTCCTGCGCTCCGCCGAGGTCCTGCTCGGCGCCCCCCGCCAGCTCGGCCTGCTGCCCGCCGGCGACTGCCCCGGCGAGCGGATCGCCTGGCCCTCCCCCCTCCGTCCCGCCGTCCCCGGTCTGATCGCCGCCCACGAGGGCCGCGCGATCGCCGTCCTGGCCAGCGGCGACCCCTCCTTCCACGGCATCGGCCGCACCCTCGCGGAGACCGTCGGCGCCGACCGGCTCCGGATCCACCCGCACCCGTCCTCCGTCTCGTACGCCTGCGCCCGGCTCGGCTGGCCCCTGGAGCGGACCGAGACGGTGTCCCTGGTGGCCCGGCCGCTCGCCGCCCTCGCCGCCGTCCTCCACCCCGGCCGCCGGGTCCTCGTCCTCGGCGAGGGCCCCGGCACCCCCGCCGACGTGGCCGCGTACCTCCGCGACACCGGCTGGGGCGGCACCCGCGTCCGGGTCCTGGAACAGCTCGGCGGACCCCGCGAACGGCTCCTCGACGCGACCGCCGCCGACTGGCCGTACGAGCGGACCGACGCCCTCCACGTCCTCGCGCTCGACTGCGTGCGCGACCCGGGCGCCCTGCGGCTCGGCGCCGTGCCCGGCCTCCCGGACGAGGCGTACGAACACGACGGGCAGCTCACCAAGCGGTACGTGCGCGCCGCCACCCTCGCCGCCCTCGCCCCCGCCCCCGGCGAACTCCTCTGGGACGTCGGCGGCGGCTCCGGTTCCATCGGCATCGAATGGATGCGGGCCCACCGCTTCTGCCGCGCCGTCGCGATCGAGAAGAGCCCCGGACGGGCCGCCCGCATCGCCCGCAACGCCGACGCCCTCGGCGTCCCCGGCCTGGAGGTCGTCACCGCCCCGGCGCCGGAGGGACTGGCCGGCCTCCCCACCCCGGACGCGGTCTTCGTCGGCGGCGGCCTGACCGCCCCCGGCCTGCTCGCGGCCTGCTGGGACGCGCTGCCCCCCGGCGGACGGCTCGTCGCCAACACCGTCACGCTGGAGTCCGAGGCGCTGCTCGCCGAAGCCCACCGCCGCCACGGCGGGGAGCTGGTCCGCCTCGCCGTCGCCACCGCCGTCCCCGTCGGCGGCTTCACCGGCTGGCGTCAGGCGATGCCGGTCACGCAGTGGTCCGTCACCAAGGAAGAGGAAGCATGACCGTCTACTTCATCGGCGCGGGTCCCGGCGCGGCCGACCTCATCACCGTGCGCGGCGCGCGGACCCTGGCGCGGTGCGGGGTCTGCCTCTACGCCGGCTCCCTCGTCCCCGTCGACCTGCTCGCCGAGTGCCCGCCGGACGCCCGGCTCGTGGACACGGCCCGGATGGACCTGGACGGGATCGTCGCCGAGATCGCCGCCGCCCACGAGGCCGGACGGGACGTGGCCCGGCTGCACTCCGGGGACCCGTCGGTGTTCAGCGCGATGGCGGAGCAGATGCGGCGCCTCGACGCGCTCGGCATTCCGTACGAGGTCGTCCCGGGCGTCCCGGCCTTCGCGGCGGCCGCCGCCGCGCTCAAGCGGGAGCTGACCGTCCCCACGGTCGGCCAGACCGTCGTCCTCACGCGCGTCGCGCAGCAGGCCACGCCGATGCCCGAGGGCGAGGACCTGGCGACCCTGGGCCGCAGCGGCGCCCTGCTCGTCCTCCACCTCGCCGCGCGGTACGTGGACCGGGTCGTCGCCGAACTCGTCCCCCACTACGGCGCCGACTGCCCGGCCGCCGTCGTCGCGATGGCCAGCCGCCCCGACGAGGTGGTCCTGCGCGGCACCCTGGACGACATCGCGGAGCGGACGAAGGCGGCCGGGATCACGAAGACCGCCGTCATCCTCGTGGGCCGCACCCTCGCGGCCTCGGAGTTCCGCGACAGCCACCTGTACGACCCGGCGCGCGACCGCCACGCCTGCTGAGGGCCGTCCGCGCGCGAGGAGGGGCCCCGGGGATCTCCCCGGGGCCCCTCCGGCGCGTCGGCCCGGCTCAGGTGTTCGGCCGCTTGCCGTGGTTCGCGCCCTTCTTCTTCCGGGCCCGCCGCTTGTTGCCGCGCTTCGACATGAGACTCCCTCTCGGTTCATCGGTCGGGTGTTCGTCGGCAAGCCTAGGGGCGGGGGACCGGAGTCGCACGTGGACCGAAAACCGGTACGGCGCTCCGTACGGAGAGTATGGTCGTGAGTATGGCCACGAAGAAGGTGACGGTGACGATTCCGGAGGACCTCCTGGAGGAGGTCCGCGCCGAGGCGGCCGAGCACGGCTTGTCGGCGTACGTCGCGGAGGCGCTGCGGCTGCGTCGCGACCGCGACCGGCTGCGGGAACTGGTCGACTGGCTGGAGGAGGAGCACGGGCCGGTCACGGCGGCCGAGCGGGCCGGCGCGCACGCCGAGCTGGACGAGCTCGACGCCGAGCACGAACGTCGTCGGCGGGCGCGGGAGGCGCGCACGGGTGAGGCCGCGTGACGAAGCGGACGGACCGGCGGCCCCGGGTCTTCGTCCTGGACAGTGAGGCGCTCTCGCTCGCGGTCCGGGGAGACCGCGTGATGATCGCCCGCCTCGACCTGGCCGCCCGCGGGGAGGCCGATGTGATCACCTCCCCCCTGACCCTCGTCGAGGCGTACGACGGCAGGACGACCGAGCAGCGCTGGGACTGGGTGCTGTCCCGTGTCCGGGTCGCGGACATCGGCAGGGACGAGGCCCGCCGGGCCCGCCGCCTCCTGGCCGACACCGGACTGCACGGGCACAAGTACGCCATCGACGCCGTCCTCGCCGTCGTCGCCCGGGAGCAGGCGGGCGACGTCACGGTCTTCACGTCGGACGTGGACGACCTGGAGAAGCTGGTTCCGGACCGGATCGTCGTCGTCAAGGTCTGACGGACCGATCCGCCCTACGCCCCCGCCCCCCGCACCGGCGACCGCCCCACCACCGTCCCCGCCCGGTCGACGCAGACCACGTCCACCGCGACCGGGGCGCCCCGCAGGACCGCCAGGGCCTCGTCGCGGGCGCGGACGGCGACCAGGTCGCCCAGGGGGACGGCGGCGGCCTCGCAGAGGCGGAGGGCGGCCAGGCCCGTGTTCGCGGTGGCGATCTCCGCCGCCAGGGCCTCGGACGCGCCGCCCGTACGGGCCAGGTCCGCCAGGAAGCCCTTGTCGACCTGGGAGCGGGCCGAGTGCAGGTCCAGGTGGCCGGCCGCGAGCTTGGAGAGCTTCGCGAAGCCGCCGCAGACCGTCAGCCGGTCCACCGGGTGGCGGCGGACGTACTTCAGGACCGCGCCCGCGAAGTCGCCCATGTCGAGCAGGGCGATCTCCGGCAGGCCGTACAGGTCCGTCACCGTCCGCTCCGAGGTCGAGCCGGTGCAGCCGGCGACGTGCGTGAGGCCGCCCGCGCGGGCCACGTCCACGCCCCGCCGGATCGAGTCGATCCAGGCCGAACAGGAGTACGGGACGACGACCCCGGTCGTGCCCAGGATCGACAGGCCGCCGAGGATGCCGATCCGGGGGTTCCAGGTGGAGCGGGCGATCTCGGCGCCGTCGTCGACGGAGATCGTGATCTCGACGTCGCCCGTGCCGCCGTGCGCGGCGGCGACCCGCGCCACGTGCTCCCGCATCAGCTGCCGGGGCACCGGGTTGATCGCCGGTTCGCCCACGTCGAGGGGCAGCCCGGGGAGGGTGACCGTGCCGACGCCCTCGCCCGCCCGGAAGACGACGCCGGAACCCGGCGGAAGGAGCCGTACCGTCGAGCGGATCACGGCGCCGTGCGTGACGTCCGGGTCGTCGCCCGCGTCCTTGGTCACGGCCGCCATGGCCGTACCGGCACCCAGGGACTCGGCGGTCAGCGCGAACGACGGCGTCCGCCCCTTCGGCAGCGCGATCGTCACCGGGTCCGGGAAGTCCCCGGTGAGCAGGGCCGTGTACGCGGCGGTCGTCGCCGCCGTCGCACAGGCACCGGTCGTCCACCCCGGCCGCAGGCCGGTGTGCTTGAGTTGGGCCTCGCGCCCGCCGCCTGAACTCACGAAGGGGCTCCTGTGCACGTACTCGTTCTCGGCGGGACCACCGAGGCCCGCGCCCTCGCGGGACTGCTCCACCCCCGCGTCCGGGTCACCAGCTCGCTCGCGGGCCGGGTCGCCCGGCCCCGGCTGCCCGAGGGCGAGGTCCGGATCGGCGGCTTCGGCGGCGCCGAAGGACTCGCGGCGTGGCTGCGGGAGCACGCGGTGGACGCGGTCATCGACGCCACCCATCCCTTCGCCGAGCGGATCAGCTTCCACGCGGCCCGTGCGGCCGCCTCCACCCATGTTCCCCTGCTCGCGCTGCGCCGTCCCGGCTGGGTCCCGGAGGAGGGCGACGACTGGCGCGACGTGGGCTCCCTGGACGAGGCCGCCGCCGCCCTCGACGCCCTCGGCGACCGCGTCTTCCTCACCACCGGCCGCATGGGCCTCGCCGCCTTCGCCGCGCGCCCGGAGTGGTTCCTCGTCCGCTCGGTGGACCCCCCGGACGGACCGGTGCCGGCCCGCGCCGACATCCTCCTCGACCGGGGCCCCTTCACCCTCGACGGCGAACGCGGCCTGCTGCGCCGCCACCGGATCGACGTCCTGGTCACCAAGGACAGCGGCGGCGCGGCCACCGCCCCGAAGCTCACCGCCGCCCGCGAGGCCGGCGTCCCGGTCGTCGTCGTGCGCCGCCCCCCGGTCCCGGAGGGCGTCCCGGTGGCGACGACCCCCGGGGAGGCCGCCGCCCTGGTACTGGAGGGCCGGCTCAGCCGTACCGGCGCGGCGTCCACGTGAGCGTGCGGCCGTCCGGGCGCTCCACCGTCCGCGTCTGCGACGAGCCGATCAGGAGCAGGGTGCGCATGTCGACCTCGGAGGGGTCGAGGGACTTCAGGGTCAGCACCCGAACCGACTGCTCCGGGCCGCCCACGTCGCGCGCGACGACCACCGGGGTGTCGGGGGAGCGGAGCTCCAGGAGCAGCTCGCGGGCGGCCGCCACCTGGTGGGTGCGGGACTTCGAGCCCGGGTTGTAGAGGGCGATGACCAGGTCCGCCCCGGCCGCCGCGCGCAGCCGGTCCGCGATGACGTCCCAGGGCTTGAGCCGGTCGGAGAGCGAGATCGTCGCGTAGTCGTGGCCGAGCGGGGCGCCCGCCGCGGCGGCGGCCGCGTTGGCGGCGGTCACCCCCGGGAGGACCCGTACGGGAACGTCCGCGTACTCCGGTTCCGACGCCACCTCCAGGACCGCCGTCGCCATCGCGAAGACGCCCGGGTCACCGCCCGAGACGACCGCGACCCGGTGCCCGCGCCGGGCCAGGTCGAGGGCGAACTCGGCGCGCTCCGACTCCACCTTGTTGTCGGAGCCGTGCCGCCGCTGCCCGGGGCGCAGGACCGGCACCCGGTCCAGGTAGGTGGTGTAGCCGACCAGGTCGTCCGCGTTGAGCAGCGCCCCGCGCGACTCCGGGGTCAGCCAGGGCGCGCCCGCCGGCCCGGTGCCGACGACGACGACCTCGCCCCGGTCCCGTACGGGGGGCTCCTGGTCGATGCGGGAGGGCAGCACGGCGACCGAGAAGTACGGGACGGACTCCGGGTCCACCTCCGCCAGGCGCTCCGTCCGCTCGCCCGCCATGAACGCCCGCTCCACGTACCGCGCGTCCTCCAGGCGGCCCGCCCGCTCCAGGGCCCGCCGCACGGTGGGGAAGGTGCGGCCGAGCTTCATGACGACCGCCGAGTCGGTGCCCGCGAGCCGGGCCGTCAGCTCGTCCTCCGGGAGCGTGCCGGGAACGATCGTCAGGACCTCCTCCGCCTCGCACAGCGGCTCGCCGAGCCGGGCGGCGGCGGCGCTCACCGAGGTGACGCCCGGGACGACGGTCGTGTCGTAGCGGTGCGCGAGCCGCTTGTGCATGTGCTGGTACGAGCCGTAGAAGAGCGGGTCGCCCTCGGCGAGGACCGCGACGGTGCGGCCCGCGTCCAGGTGGGCGGCGAGGCGGGCCGCCGCCTCCTCGTAGAAGTCGTTCAGGGCGCCCCGGTAGCCGCCGGGGTGGTCCGTGGTCTCCACCGTGAGCGGGTACACCAGCCGCTCCTCGACGTGGTCCTCGCGCAGGTGCGGGGCGGCGATCGAGCGGGCGATGGAGCGGCCGTGGCGGGCCGAGTGGTACGCGACCACGTCGGCCTCGGCGATGGCCTTCACGGCGGCGAGGGTGAGGAGGTCCGGATCGCCGGGGCCGAGGCCCACGCCGTACAGCTTGCCGACGGTGTTCCCGGTCACTGCTGGATCTCCGCTTCGTGCGCGAGGGCGTTGATCGCGGCGGCCGTCATGGCGCTGCCGCCGCGCCGGCCCCGGACGACGAGGTGGTCGAGGCCGAGGGTGTTGGCGGCGAGGGCGTCCTTGGACTCGGCGGCGCCGATGAAGCCGACCGGTATGCCGAGGACGGCGGCGGGCCTCCCCGCGCCCTTCGCGACCATCTCCAGGAGGTGGAAGAGGGCGGTGGGGGCGTTGCCGATGGCGACGACGGAGCCTTCGAGGCGGTCCCGCCACAGCTCCAGGGCGGCGGCGGAACGGGTGGTGCCCAGCTCGGCGGCGAGGTCCGGCACGGCCGGGTCGGAGAGGGTGCAGACCACGTCGTTGCCGGCGGGCAGCCGCTTGCGGGTGACGCCGCTGGCGACCATCTGCGCGTCGCAGAGGATCGGCGCGCCCGCCCGGAGCGCGGCGCGGGCGCTCGCGACGACGCCCGGCGAGTACGCGATGTCCCGGACGAGGTCGGTCATGCCGCAGGCGTGGATCATCCGGACCGCCACCTGGGCGACGTCGGCGGGCAGGCCCGTGAGATCCGCCTCGGCGCGGATCGTGGCAAAGGACCGGCGGTAGATCTCCGTCCCGTCCTTCTCGTAGTCGAACATCCTGTTGCTCTCGCTCATCTCGTCGTACGGGCCGTGGCCACGGCTTCGGGCAGGGAGGTGCGGGGGGTGGGGGCGCCGTTCACCAGGTAGCCGCCGCCGGGGACGGCGAGGACGTCGATCCAGTCGCCGTGCGGACGGCCGCAGCGCCGCTCGCACCCGGAGTAGTGGACGGGCAGGCCGGGGGAGCCCGGTACGGCGTCCGCCCGGACGTCCGCGAGCGACTTGGCGCAGCCGGGCCGCCCGGTGCAGGCGCTGACGCCGGCCCAGGGGGAGCCGGGCCGGGTGATCAGGCCGTGCGCCTCCAGGGCGGGCAGCCGTCCGGGGTCCGTCCCGGTGACGACGGCCCCGCGCCAGGGCGTGAGCCGCACCTCGCCGGCGGGCAACAGGGCCCGCAGCTGGGCGGCGGTGAGGCGGCCGAGGGGGGCGAGGACGTGGAGGGCGGAGGCGCCGAGGGGGCCGGGGGCGGGGGGCGCCGCGCGGGGCGGGACCGGCTCCCGTCCGTCCTCCGCCGCGATCCCGGCCCGCGCGAGCGCTTCCCGCACGTCCACGTCGTGCCCCTCCGGCAGTTCGCGGACGCGCCAGGCGCCCGTACCGGCCTCGCGGGCGGCGGACAGGAAGGCGCGGGCGGCGGCGAGCGCGGCGCGCGGGGCGTCGGCGGCGGCGACGCGGACGGTGCGGCCGCCGAGGCGCAGGAGCGCGGCGTCCGGGGCCGCTGCGACCAAGGTCACATCGCCGCCGAGGCCGGTGACGTCGCCCCGGCCGTCGTCGAGGACGAAGAGGAAGCGGCCCGAGAGCGCCGCCGCCCAGGGCGCGGCGCAGAGCCGTTCGTCCAGCTCGCGGGCCCACAACTGCACGTCGGCGTGGCCGAGTCCGTCGAGTCCGGCGGCCGGGGAGGCCACGATGTTGCGGACGCGTTCGTGGGTGGGGGAGGGCAGCAGGCCCGCCTCCGTCAGGAGCGGCGCCAGCTCCGCCCCGCAGCCCTCCGCCAGGCCGCGCAGCTCCGCGTTGCCGCGCGAGGTGACGCTGATCCGCCCGTCGCCCAGGGTCTCCGCGGCGTCCGCCAGGGCCTCCACCTGACGGGGCGTCAGGCGGCCTCCGGGCAGCCGCAGTCGGGCCAGGAGGCCGTCGTCGGCGGAGTGCAGGCGCAGCGCCCCGGGACAGGCGTCGCCCCGGTCCCGTACGCGGGGAGCGCCGGGGTCGGGCGTCGGGGACGGGGTGGGCGGCATGGCGGCGAGCATACCCACGGGGAACCGGCTGCCGGCCGGGTGTGATCAGCCTGACTCCCGGGCGCCCGGCGGGTGGGTCCGGGGGTGTCTTCCGGGTTCGGGGCGGGTGGGTCCGGGGGTGTCTTCCGGGTTCGGGGCGGGTGGGTCCGGGGTGTCTTCCGGGTTCGGGGCGGGTGGGTCCGGGGTGTCTTCCGGGTTCGGGACGTGTGGGTCCGGGGTGTCTTCCGGGTTTTGGCCAAGCGGGTCCCGGGGCGTCTTCCGGGTTTCGGGCGGGCGGGGCCGGGGTCCCCGGCCGGGTGGGATCCGCCCGGCCCTCCCGGCTCCCGGAGCCCACGATCTAGGATGCAAGCGGCATGGGGTTCCAGGACCCCGGGGAGGAAGCCCGGTGAGATTCCGGCGCGGTCCCGCCACTGTGAACCGGCCCGGCGCTTTCGGGGCGGTGAGTCAGGAACTCCCTTCCCCGAGCTCTCGGCTTCGCTCGAGCAAGGGGAGGCCCCAACCCACACGACCACCCGGGGCGCGGACAACCCCGAGGAAGGCCTGCCTCGCCATGCTCCTGCTGCTGTCGCACTCCGACACCGACCTGCTCAGCGCCCGCGCGGCCGGCGGCCCGGTCGCGTACCGGTTCGCCAACCCGGCCCGGCTCCCGCTCGCCGACCTCCCCGGCCTCCTCGACGGGGCCGACCTCGTCGTCGTCCGGCTCCTCGGCGGCCTCCGCTCCTGGGAGGACGGGCTCGACGCGATCCGCGCCTCGGGGAAGCCGGTGGTCGTGCTCAGCGGCGAACAGGCGCCCGACGCCCAGCTGATGGAGGTCTCCACCGTGCCCGTCGGCGTCGCCACCGAGGCGCACGCGTACCTGGCGCACGGCGGCCCCGCCAACCTGGAGCAGCTGGCCCGCTTCCTCTCCGACACCGTCCTGCTCACCGGCCACGGCTTCGAGGCGCCGGCCGCCGCCCCCACCTGGGGCCCGCTGGAGCGCACCCCGAAGGCCACCGACGGCCCGACCGTCGCCGTGCTCTACTACCGCGCCCACCACATGAGCGGCAACACCGCCTTCGTCGGCGCCCTGTGCGACGCGATCGAGGACGCCGGGGCCCGGCCGCTCCCGCTGTACGTGGCCTCCCTGCGCGCCCCCGAGCCGGAGCTGATCGACACCCTCCGCGCCGCCGACGCCCTCGTCACCACCGTCCTCGCGGCGGGCGGCACCAAGCCCGCCGAGGCGCAGGCGGGCGGCGACGAGGAGGCGTGGGACGCGGGCGCGCTCGCCGCGCTCGACGTGCCGATCCTCCAGGCCCTGTGCCTGACCGGCTCCCGCGCGGCCTGGGAGGAGAACGACGAGGGCCTGTCCCCGCTGGACGCCGCGGGCCAGGTCGCCGTCCCCGAGTTCGACGGGCGCCTGATCACCGTCCCGTTCTCCTTCAAGGAGATCGACGAGGACGGCCTGCCCGCCTACGTAGCGGACCCCGAGCGCGCGGCCCGCGTCGCCGGGATCGCCGTGCGGCACGCCCGCCTCCGGCACATCCCGAACGCCGAGAAGAGGATCGCGCTCGTCCTCTCCGCGTACCCCACCAAGCACTCCCGCATCGGCAACGCCGTCGGCCTGGACACCCCCGCCTCCGCCGTCGCCCTGCTGCGCCGGCTGATCGGGGAGGGGTACGACTTCGGCCCCGCCGAGGAACTGCCCGGTCTGGTCTCGGGCGACGGCGACGAGCTGATCCACGCCCTCATCGAGGCCGGCGGCCACGACCAGGACTGGCTGACCGAGGAGCAGCTGGCCAGGAACCCGGTCCGCATCCCGGCCGCCGACTACCGGCGCTGGTACGCCACCCTCCCCGAGGAGCTGCGCACGCGCGTCGAGGAGCACTGGGGCCCGGCGCCCGGCGAGATGTTCCTCGACCGGTCGCGGAACCCGGAGGGCGACATCGTGCTCGCCGCCCTGCGGCGCGGGAACCTCCTGATCCTCATCCAGCCGCCGCGCGGCTTCGGCGAGAACCCGATCGCGATCTACCACGACCCCGACCTCCCGCCGTCCCACCACTACCTGGCCGCCTACCGCTGGATCGCGGCCCGCGCCGAGGACGGCGGCTTCGGCGCCGACGCCATGGTGCACCTGGGCAAGCACGGCAACCTGGAGTGGCTGCCCGGCAAGAACGCCGGCCTGTCCGCCTCCTGCGGCCCGGACGCGGCCCTCGGCGACCTGCCGCTGGTCTACCCGTTCCTGGTCAACGACCCGGGCGAGGGCACGCAGGCCAAGCGGCGCGCGCACGCGACCCTGGTCGACCACCTGGTGCCGCCGATGGCCCGCGCCGACTCGTACGGCGACATCGCGCGCCTGGAGCAGCTGCTCGACGAGTACGCGCAGATCTCCTCCATGGACCCGGCGAAGCTGCCCGCGATCCGCGCCCAGATCTGGACCCTGATCCAGGCCGCCCGGCTCGACCACGACCTGGGTCTGGAGGAGCGGCCGGAGGACGACGGCTTCGACGACTTCCTGCTGCACGTCGACGGCTGGCTGTGCGAGGTCAAGGACGCCCAGATCCGCGACGGCCTGCACGTCCTCGGCGGCGCCCCGGCCGGCGAGGCCCGGGTCAACCTGGTCCTCTCCATCCTGCGCGCCCGCCAGATCTGGGGCGGCACGCAGGCCCTGCCCGGCCTGCGCGAGGCCCTGGGCCTGGACGAGTCGGCCGCGACCCGCACCACCGCCGACGAGGCGGAGGCGGAGGCGCGCGAGCTGGTCGAGGCGATGGAGGCGGCGGACTGGGTGGTGGAGGCGGTCGAGTCGGTCGCGGCCGGCCACGGCCCCGACGTGCGGGCCGTGCTGCGCTTCGCCGCCGAGCAGGTCGTGCCGCGCCTGGCCGCCACCACCGACGAGCTGACGCACGCCGTGCACGCCCTGAACGGCGGTTTCGTCCCGGCGGGCCCGTCCGGCTCCCCCCTCCGGGGCCTGGTCAACGTCCTGCCGACCGGCCGCAACTTCTACTCGGTCGACCCGAAGGCCGTCCCCTCCCGGCTCGCCTGGGAGACCGGCCAGGCGCTCGCGGACTCGCTCCTGGAGCGCTACCGCGCCGACAACGGCGACTGGCCGACCTCCGTGGGCCTCTCCCTGTGGGGCACGAGCGCGATGCGCACCGCCGGCGACGACGTCGCCGAGGCCCTCGCCCTGCTCGGCGTCCGCCCGCTGTGGGACGAGGCGTCGCGCCGCGTGAACGGCCTGGAGCCGATCCCGCTCACCGAACTCGGCCGTCCGCGCGTCGACGTCACGCTGCGCATCTCCGGCTTCTTCCGGGACGCGTTCCCGCACGTCATCGGCCTCCTGGACGACGCCGTACGGCTGGTGGCCGGCCTCGACGAGCCGGCCTCGGACAACTACGTACGGGCGCACGCGCAGGCCGACCTGGCCGAGCACGGCGACGAGCGGCGCGCCACGACCCGCATCTTCGGCTCCCGGCCCGGGACGTACGGCGCGGGCATCCTCCAGCTCATCGACTCGCGCGACTGGCGCACGGACGCCGACCTCGCCGAGGTGTACACGGTGTGGGGCGGCTACGCGTACGGGCGCGGGCTCGAAGGGCGCCCGGCGCGGGCCGAGATGGAGACCGCGTACAAGCGGATCGCGGTGGCCGCGAAGAACACGGACACGCGCGAGCACGACATCGCGGACTCCGACGACTACTTCCAGTACCACGGCGGCATGGTCGCGACCGTCCGCGCGCTCCGGGGCACGGCCCCCGAGGCGTACATCGGCGACTCGACCCGCCCGGAGACCGTCCGCACCCGCACCCTGGTCGAGGAGACCTCCCGCGTCTTCCGCGCCCGCGTGGTCAACCCGCGCTGGATCGAGGCGATGCGCCGCCACGGCTACAAGGGCGCGTTCGAGCTGGCGGCGACCGTCGACTACCTCTTCGGGTACGACGCGACGACGGGCGTGGTCGCGGACTGGATGTACGACAAGCTGACGCAGGAGTACGTCCTCGACCCGGAGAACCAGGCGTTCCTGAAGGAGGCCAACCCCTGGGCCCTGCACGGCATCGCGGAACGGCTCCTGGAGGCCGAGTCCCGGGGCATGTGGGAGAAGCCGGACCCGGAGACGCTCGCCGCGCTGCGGCAGGTGTTCCTGGAGACGGAGGGGGACCTGGAGGATTCTTCCGACGACTAGGCCGTCGT
Source organism: Streptomyces sp. NPDC001744 (assembly GCF_042892575.1). Taxonomy (NCBI): domain Bacteria; kingdom Bacillati; phylum Actinomycetota; class Actinomycetes; order Kitasatosporales; family Streptomycetaceae; genus Streptomyces; species Streptomyces sp. NPDC001744. The sequence continues at coordinate 31,813 of NZ_JBIAUG010000014.1, read as the reverse complement.
CGGGGCGGCCTCCGGGGCCAGCTCCAGCCGGCGGCCCCGGAAGCCCTCCCGCAGCCGCCGGTCGTGGCTGACGACGACCAGCGTGCCCCGGTAGGACGCGAGCGCGGCCTCGATCTCCTCCACCAGGCCCGGGGCCAGGTGGTTGGTCGGCTCGTCGAGGAGGAGCAGGTGGGCGGGTGAGGTCACGAGCCGGGCCGGCTCCAGCTTGCGGCGCTGTCCGACCGACAGGTGCCGGACGGGGGTCGTCAGGTCGCGGGCGGAGAAGAGGCCGAGGGCGAGGAGTTCGTCCGTGCGGTCCGCTCCGAACGCCTCGCCCACCGTACGGGGGTCGGTGGGCGGGTCCGTCTCCTGGCGGAGCAGCCCGGCCCGGGCGGGCCGGCGCACGGTGCCGCCGTCCGGGGCGAGTTCGCCCGCGAGGACCTTCAGGAGGGTGGACTTCCCGGCGCCGTTCGGGCCGGTGACCAGGAGCCGTTCGCCCGCGTCGGGGTGGAGGGCGCCGAGCCGGAGTCGCCCCTCCACCCGGACGTCCACGAGGTCCACGGACGCGCCCCCGCCCGCGAGGCGCGCGCGGAACCGGAGGGGTTCCGGGGGCGCGGGCACGGGGTGGGCGGTGAGCCGGGCGAGGCGTTCGCGGGCGGCCCGGACGCGACTCATGGCGCCGTGCGCCCGCGACCGGGCCCGGAAGGCGCCGGCCCCGCTGAACGCGGCCGGGGCCTTGCGGGGGATCGCGGAGAACCGGTCGATGCGCGTGTCCGCGAGGGCCGTGTACCGGGCGAGTTCGGCCTTCCACTCCTCGTACTCCCGGGCCCTGCGGGCCCGTTCGGCCGCGCGCCCGGCCAGGTAGCCGGCGTAGCCGTTGCCGTAGCGGCGCAGGGTGTGGCGGTCCTCGTCGACCTCCAGGACGGCGGTGGCGACCCGGTCGAGGAAGACGCGGTCGTGGGAGACGGCGACGACCGCGCCCCGGTGGGCGCGCAGCCGCTCCTCCAGCCAGGCCACGGCCTCGTCGTCGAGGTCGTTGGTGGGCTCGTCGAGCAGCAGCAGTTCGGGTGCGGCGGCGAGCACGGCGGCGAGGGCGAGCCGGGAGCGCTGTCCGCCGGAGAGCGTCCCGAGGGGCCGGGCGCGGTCGAGCGGCCGGCGCTCCCCGAGCCGCCGCAGCGTCGTCTCCACCCGCCGGTCGGCCCCGGCGCCGCCCCGGGCCTCGTACGCGGCGAGCAGCCGGGCGTACCCGTCGAGGTCGCCGGTCGCGGCGAGGTCCGCCTCGGCGGCCCGGACGGCCCGCTCCAGCTCCCGCACCTCCGCGAGGGCGTGGTCGACGGCGTCCCCGGCGGTGGCGTCCGGGGGAGGTCCAGGGTCTGGCCGAGGTGGCCGAGGCCGCCGGGCGCGACGACGTCGACGGTCCCGTGGTCGGGGGCCTCGATCCCGGCGAGGAGGCGCAGGAGGGTGGACTTCCCGGACCCGTTGTCCCCGACGACCCCGAGGCGTTCACCCGGCCGGACGGTGAGGGGGACCCGGTCGAACACGGTCCGGGGCCGCGCGGGCGGTCCGTCGTGGCGCTTGGTGACGTCGGTGAGCAGGACACGGAACAAGGGCGGCCTCCTGGGCGGGACGCGAGCGGAAGATGACGAGACGTCTCGTCTCGTTTAAGGTACGGCGCCCGCCGGTCCCCCGCAAGACGTTTCGTCTCGCGGGGGCGGGCGAGGGGTGTGCGACGCCCGGCCGCCGTGCGCCCCGCACCCCGCACCCCGCGCCCCGAAGCGCGCAGCGCGCAGCGCGGCCGCCGCGCGCCCCGGAGCCCTGCCGCACGCGGTACCCCCTGAGCGCATTGTTCTAGTAGAGTGCGAACAAGGAGGTTCCCATGAACCGTTCACCGTTCCGTCTCCGCGCGCTCGCCGCGCTCCCCTTCGTCCTCGCGTTCTCCGTCCACCTGCTGGCGCTCGTCCTCTGGTACGACCGGCTCCCCGACCCCCTCGCCACCCACTTCGGCCCCGGCGGAGGCCGCGCCGACGGCTTCACCGGCCGGGCCGCGTACACCGCGATCAGCGCGGCCCTGCTCCTCGGCGTCGCCGCCGCCTGGGTGTTCTTCGTCCGCCGCGCCTCGCTGTGGGGCGCGTGGGCGACGGCCGGCTTCACCGGGACGCTGCTCGTCCTCCTCCTGCGGGACAACCTGGACGCCGCCGAGGCCGCCCGGGTCGCCTCGCCGCTCACCCACCTCGCCGTCGCGGCGGGCGCCGCCGCCCTCTGCGCGCTCGCGGGCCAGGCCCTGGCCCGGCTCGTCCCCCGGGAGGAGCCCGCGTCCGGCCCCGCCGACGCGCCCCGGCTCCCGCTCGGGGAGAGCGAGGTCGCCGGCTGGTCCCGCGACGCCGGCTCCCGGGCCCTCACCGCCCTCGCGGTGCTCGCCCTCGTCGCCGTCCCCGTCGTCCTGCTCCTCGCCCCGTGGCCCGCCGCCTGGCTCGCGCTCCTCGGACCGGTCGTCGGAGTGCCGGTGCTCGCCCTCGCCCGCGTCCGGGTCGCCGTCGACCGCCGGGGCCTCACGGTCCGGCCCGCCCTCGTCCCCCGCCCCCGGGTCCGCGTCCCGCTCGACCGGGTCGCCTCCGCGTCCGCCCGGGACGTGGACGCCCTCGCGGACTTCGGCGGCTGGGGCTACCGGGTGAGGCCGGGCCGCACGGGCGTGGTGCTGCGGTCCGGCGAAGCCCTCGTCGTACGGCGGGACGACGGGCGCGAGTTCGCGGTCACCGTGCCCGACGCGGGCACCGCCGCCGCCCTGCTGAACACGCTCGTCGAGCGGCGTGGGAGGGTCTGACCGTGCTCTTCCGCGTCGATCCGGCCTCCGCCGTCCCCCTGGGCGACCAGATCGCGGCCTGTGTCCGGGGAGCCCTCGCCGACGGCTCGGTCGCGCCCGGTGAACGCCTTCCGGCCGCCCGGGAACTCGCCGACTCCCTCGGCGTCAACGTCCACACCGTCCTCCGCGGCTACCAGCGGCTCCGCGAGGAGGGCCTGATCGAACTCCGCCGGGGCCGGGGCGCCCTCGTCGTGCCCGGCGCCGGTGCCCCCGACCGCGCCCGCCTGGTCTCCCGCCTCCGCGAGGCGGCGGCGGACGCCCGCGCGCTGGGCCTCTCGGAGGCGGAGTTCCTGGAACTGGCGCGCACGAGCCTGGAGTAGGGGCGTCCGTGCCCCGGGCCGGTGCGCGCCCCGGTGAGCCCGCCGGGCTCCGCCGGAGGGGGGCGCGACGAGGGCGGCGTCCTCGCGATCCCCCTCCGGAAGCCGCCGGGAGGGGGATCGGCCGTGCAGGGATCAGCCGCGCAGGGGGATCATCCGCCCCCCGGTGACCGGGAGCGGCGCGGGCGGCGGCGGTACGGCCGGGAGGGGTGCGGACGGGCGGGTCGCCCCGCCGTCGTCCTCCCAGGACCGCTCGTCGCGCCGGGCGTCCCGGAGGCCGCGGTCGACCGCGGCCTCGTCGGACAGCAGCGTTCCCGCGGTGCGGTGCCCGCCGGGGGTCGAGGCGGCGGCCATCAGCCGGGCCGCCGCGGCGGGTTCGGTGCCGGGCGGGATCACGAGCAGGTCGCAGCGGGCGACCGCGTACGAGAGCAGGATGATCTTGTCGGGGTCCTGCTCCGTGAACCAGCCCGCGTGCACGGCGTGCCCGCGGACGGGGACCTTGTGCGGGACGACGGACCAGTGCGCGGGGTGCACCGCGACGCGGGTGATGCGGCCCCAGCGTTCCCGGAGGGCGTCCACCAGCGCCGGAAGCTCGGCCGCCAGATCGCGCGAACGGGGCCACCAGGCACCGTCCAGACGGCCGGGGAGAGGGCTCGCGGGCGTGAACGCCAGGCGGGCCGGAAGCGGGGCGACGGGGGCGCGGACGGCGCTCCGGTCGATGGTCGCGGACATGGCACGAACCCGTCCCCGGGCCGCGCCGAAGGGGAGCGGCCCAGTGTATTGATCGCCGGAAACGACGTCCGCGTGGAAGCGGGTGTACGGGGTACTCCCGGTAACCCCCAGCCTACTCCGGCGGGGCGCCCGGCGGACCGTTCCCGGCCCCCCGGTCTCCGCCGCCCGGGGAGGCCCCGGGAGGCCCGGAGCACGCGGGGCCCCGCCGTCCGTACGGCGGACGGCTCAACCCGACGCCCGGCCCGGCTCCTGCCCCGGCTCCCGGTCCCCGGCCTGTTCCGTCCGCCCGGCCGGGCCCGCCCCGGCGGGCGTCCCCGCCCCCGACTCCTCCGCCGCCCGCCGGTACTCGGCGTTGATGCGCTGGGCCTCCTCCAGCTGGTCCTCCAGGATGACGATGCGGCAGGCCGCCTCGACCGGAGTGCCCTGGTCCACGAGTTCCCGGGCGCGGGCCGCGACCCGCAGCTGGTAGCGGGAGTAGCGCCGGTGGCCGCCCTCGGAGCGCAGCGGGGTGATCAGGCGGGCCTCGCCGATGGCGCGGAGGAAGCCCGGGGTCGTGCCGAGCATCTCGGCGGCCCTGCCCATCGTGTAGGCCGGGTAGTCGTCGTCGTCGAGTCGGCCGCCGAGCGGATTGTCCGCTGTCATCTGCACCTCTTCCAGGGAACGCTTCGGGGCCCCGGTGCCGCGCGGCACCGGGGCCCCGGGGGAAATTCAACCACCGGAGGGCGCGCCGCCTAGAATCGGCTCTCATGTCGAAGCCTGACGAACTGCTCGTTGACATTGCCGCCACGGTGGAGTCCGGGCAGAGCAACCAGATGTCCCTGACCGTGGTCGCGGGGGGCGTGGTCATCACCGGGCGGCTGGCCCCGGAGGCGCTCTGGAGAGAGCGGGTGTCGGAGGTCCTGACGGACTCCGCCCTGCTGGGGGAGTTCTCCAAGGTCTTCAGCCCCGTCGAACGGAGGGAAGAGCCCCCCACGCACCTTCACTTCCACCTCGCCCGGATCCTCCAGGGCACGGTGGGCATCCCCGAGACCGGCGGAATGTACCGCGTCGCGATCGCGGATGTCAGCGCCTGGACGGTGGGCGACTTCAGCTACTCCGACCACTGACCCGACGACGAAGGCCCGACCGGCGTGCCGGTCGGGCCCTGTCGTCGTTCCTCCGCGCGGGGCGGTCAGACGGTCTCGGCCGTCTCCACGGGGAACGTGCCGCAGGTGAAGCCGAGGCGGGTCATGGCGCGCACGACCTCGCCGGCGCTGAAGTCGCGCCGGTCCTGGCGGGTGACGACCTCGCCGACCTGCTTCACGGGGTACTGGCGGCGACCGATGGTCACGAACTCACCGGTACCCGGCTCGGGCTTGACGCCCTTCATCGAGTCCAGCACGCCGCTCTTCGTCAGGTCGAAGGGGAAACGGGCGATGACACAGCGCATGATGCCTCTCAGGGGGTAGCGGGGAGCGGGGAGCGGGAGGGGTGCGGCCCGGACGCCGGGGGGGCGTACGGACCGGAGGAGAACGTCCGGGGGAACGGCCGGCCGGGGCCGCCCGGGGAAGGGCGGCCGGCGGCGACCGCTCAGCAGGGCGGCGCGAGGACGACGTCCCGCAGCCGGAGCCGGTCCGTGTACGAGGTGCCGTCGCGGACGGCCGTGAGCTGGGCACGGGTGACCAGGCCGGTGGACTCGCCGTCGACGTCGCAGACGAGCAGCCGCCCGGTGCGGGACCCGGCCATGACGGACAGGGCCACTTCGACGGTCATGTGGTCGGCCGCCCGCGTGGCCGCCTCGTCGGGAGAGACGTGGCGGGACTGCGTGGGGAGCGGTGTCACGGGTGCCTCCTGCGGAGAAGTGAGGGTGCGCCGCACCGGGACGCGCGACCGGCCCGGGACACGTCCCGGCCGCCGCGCGGTGCCGGGGCGGTGGGTCCCCGGCGCCCGCGCGGGGACGGGCTACGCCGCCGCGCGACGGGGGGCCCGGCGGGGACGGCTCCGGCGGGGGCGGCCGGTGGCGCCGTCGCGGCGCCGTTCCGCCGGCGGGGCCGTGATGACGACGGGGACGCCGGACGGGGCCTGCGCGCCGGTGATGCGGTGCAGCTCGGGCTCGCCGGAACGGACCTGGGTGACGTGGGGGCGGATGCCCGCGTCCGCCATGAGGCGGACCATGCCCCGGCGCTGGGCCGGGGTGACCAGGGTGACGACGCTGCCGGACTCGCCCGCGCGGGCGGTGCGGCCGCCGCGGTGCAGGTAGTCCTTGTGGTCGGCGGGCGGGTCCACGTTGACGACGAGGTCGAGGTTGTCGACGTGGATGCCGCGCGCGGCGACGTTCGTGGCGACGAGCACGGAGACGTGCCCGGTCTTGAACTGCGCCAGGGTGCGGGTGCGCTGCGACTGCGACTTCCCGCCGTGCAGCGCGGCGGCCCGTACGCCGCTCAGGAGGAGGTCCCGGGTCAGCCGGTCCACGTCGTGCTTGGTGTCGAGGAACATGATCACGCGCCCGTCGCGGGCGGCGATCTCCGTCGTGGTGGCCTGCTTGTCGGAGCCGTGGACGTGCAGCACGTGGTGCTCCATCGTCGTGACCGCGCCGGCGGACGGGTCGACCGAGTGGACGACCGGGTCGGTCAGGTAGCGGCGTACGAGGAGATCGACGTTGCGGTCCAGGGTGGCGGAGAACAGCATCCGCTGGCCCTCCGGCCGCACCTGGTCGAGCAGCGCGGTGACCTGCGGCATGAAGCCCATGTCGGCCATCTGGTCGGCCTCGTCCAGGACGGTGATCTCGACGCGGTCGAGGACGCAGTCGCCGCGGTCGATGAGGTCCTTGAGGCGGCCGGGGGTGGCCACGACGACCTCGGCACCGGCGCGGAGCGCGTGCGTCTGGCGTCCGATCGACACCCCGCCGACGACGGTGGTCGTCCGCAGCCTGAGCGAGCGGGCGTACGGGGTGAGGGCGTCGGTCACCTGCTGGGCCAGCTCGCGGGTGGGCACGAGGACCAGGGCGAGCGGCTGCCGGGGCTCGGCGCGCTTCCCGGCGGTCCGGGCGAGCAGCGCGAGGCCGAAGGCCAGGGTCTTGCCGGAGCCGGTCCGGCCCCGGCCCAGGGCGTCACGGCCCGCGAGGGTGTTCGGCAGGGTCGCGCCCTGGATCGGGAACGGCACCGTCATGCCCTCGGCGGCGAGCGCGGAGAGCAGCGGGGCGGGCAGGTCGAGCGCGGCGAACGTCTCGACGGCCGGCAGCGCGGGGGTGACCGTCCGGGGGAGGGCGAACTCGGCCGGCGGGCCCGAGGGCGCGCGGCCTCCGCCCTGGGGGCGGGTGCGGCCGCGGGGCTGCTGGGTGCGGGTGGGACGGCTGTGCGTGCGTGTACGGTTCACGGCGAACCTTCCTCGATGCGGCGCATATCAAGGAATTCCCGCAGCAGAAGTGCAGCACGGATAATTGCGAGACAAGCCGAACCGAAAGTGGGAGTGCGGCCGACCGGCGGTTCCTGCGGCGGGTCGAACGCCGAAACATGCGTTCATACGCATGATCGAAATGTGCAACGAGCCGGGCCCCGCACCCCAAGGTGCGGGTCCCGGCTCGTCCTGCGCGTCAGTGCTCGATGCCGGTGTCGGCGTCAGCGCTGGGCGTCGATGTTCAGGCGGAGACGATGTTCTCGGCCGTCGGGCCCTTCTGGCCCTGCGCGATGTCGAAGTTCACCTTCTGGCCTTCCTGGAGCTCACGGAAGCCCTGCGAGGCGATGTTCGAGTAGTGGGCGAACACGTCGGGGCCGCCACCGTCCTGCTCGATGAAGCCGAAGCCCTTTTCCGCGTTGAACCACTTCACGGTGCCAGATGCCATGTCAATTCTCCTTCGGGGCAGTGCTCGGAATCCACACCGTGCGGACTCCGTGTCGCCGCGATGATTGCCCCAACCGGAAAAGACCGGAAATGCCTCAAGCTTTGGGAACCACAACTGCAACTTCTATCGACAGTAGCACGGTGGGCGGAGCATTGTGGGGTGGTCAATGCTTTCCGTGTGGACCGGTGAGAAATCCTCACGGCGCCTGGTGCCGAATTCTTACTTCGCGGATGCAGATTTTTTCCGGTCGGCTCTCACGGGGCGGGCGCCGCCCCGGCCCCGCCCGGCCGCCGGTTCGCCGGTCCACCGTTTCGCTGGTTCACCGGTTCGCCGGTTCACCGTTTCGTCCCCGAGACGACGAGGAACGGCGGATGGTCCGCCTCCGCCGGATCGTTCCCCAGCAGGGCGGAGTGGCGGGGGAGCACGGGTTCGTGGACGTCGAGGTCGGTGAAACCGGCCTTGCCCAGGACGTCCAGGTAGGTCTGGCACGGCCAGTGGTGGTCGGACCGCTCCAGCGGGGCGCCGCCGCCCGGCCGGTCGAGCAGGGTCCGCCGGGGCTCGCCCTTGGTGTACACGCGGCCGGGTTCGCCGCTGCGGAAGGTGGAGAAGCGGATGCCGGCGCTGCGCGGGTTGACGTCCAGCACGGCGTACCGGCCGCCGGGGCGCAGGACGCGGTGGACCTCGGCGGCGATGTCGTGCAGGGTCCCGGTCTCGCCGGCGGCGGCGAAGACGAAGCAGGACATGGCGGCGTCCACGGAGCCGTCGTCCAGGAACGGCAGCCGGCCGTCCTCGATCCGGCGGAGGTCGATCCGGGGGTGCGGGCGCCGCTCGCGGGCGAGGGCCAGCGCGCGGGGCGAGGCGTCGGCGGCCACGACGCGCGCGTCCGAGGCCGCGACGATCCGGGCGGCGGCCCTGCCGGACCCGCAGCCGTGGTCCAGGACCGTGCGGACGGCGGAGGAGCCGATGCCGAGGGCGTGGAAGACGGCCGGGTAGCCGACGAGGCGTTCGGGGAGGTCGTCGTAGGAGTCGTGGGCGCGGACGTGGGCGTCGTCGCGGGGGTCGTGGCCGTCGGCGGGGTTCCCGGTGGGACCGTCGGCGAGGTCGGCGGCGGGAGCGTCGGCACCCGCCCGCACCGCTCCGGTGCCGGCCTCGTCCGCGCCGCGGGCGCCGCTCGTGCCGCTCGTGGGGGTCGTCAGGGTCATACGGGGTCGCCTTTCGGTGGTCGGTCCGGGACGGGACGGTGCCGGGACGACCCGGCGCCACCGTGATCCGGTTCCGCCGGAACGTACTGGTTGTCCCGTCGTGTCGGTATCCGCCCGATCAGCCGGGATCATCCTCGTACGGCAGGGAGTCCTCGCAGGTCAGAAGAGGTACGGGCGGCCCGGCGGGCCCGGGAGGAGGGGGCGCGCACGGCGCGGGAGGCCGCTTCGTCACCCCTCCAACGGGCGAACCCCCGCCCCGGCCGCCGTACGGAACCGCAGGTCGGAGGCGTGGGGACCGTCAAGGCGGCGAAGAGGGCGCGGTGCCCGGCCCCGATCCCGGCCCCGGCCCCCCGATCCCGGACCGGCCCCGGCCCCGGAGCCTCCTCCCCCGTCCTCCCTCACCCGCCCGGGTCAACCGCCGTCTCCGTCGCCGGGCGCCGTCCCCGCTCCCGTGGGTTGATGGGGGCACGGCCGTCCGCGACGGACGGGCCGGTGACGGTGAGCGAAGGGGAGACCGTGGCGCTCCACGAGACGAGGTCCCCGGCGGGCGGCGGCAGGGCGACGGACGTGTTCGCCTCGCCGCTCAGCGAGCGGGTCCTGCCGAAGTACCGCATGCCCGAGGAGCCCTCCCTCCCCGAGGTCGTCTACGCGCTGCTCCACAACGAGCTGCTGCTCGACGGGAACGCGGCGCAGAACCTGGCGACGTTCTGCACGACCTGGTCGGACGACGAGGTCCGCCGGCTGATGGACGAGTGCCTCGACAAGAACATGATCGACAAGGACGAGTACCCGCAGACCGCCGAGATCGAGGCGCGCTGCGTGAACATCCTGGCCGATCTGTGGAACGCCCCGGAGGTCGCGGACGGCGGCGCCATGGGCTGCTCCACCACCGGTTCCAGCGAGGCCGCCATGCTGGGCGGCCTGGCGCTGAAGTGGCGGTGGCGCGAGCGCCGCCGGGCCGAGGGCCGGTCCACCGACCGGCCCAACATCGTCGCGGGGCCCGTACAGATCTGCTGGGAGAAGTTCGCCCGCTACTTCGACGTCGAACTGCGGCAGGTCCCCCTCGAAGAGGGGGCGACCGGCCTGCGTCCCCACCAGCTGCGGGAGTACGTCGACGAGAACACCATCGGCGTCGTCGCCATCCTCGGCGTCACCTTCACCTGCGACTACGAGCCGGTCGCGGAGATCGCCGCCGAACTCGACCGGATCCAGCGGGAGACCGGCCTCGACGTCCCCGTCCACGTCGACGCCGCGAGCGGCGGTTTCGTCGCGCCCTTCCTCCACCGGGACCTCGTGTGGGACTTCCGCCTCGAACGGGTCTCCTCCATCAACGCGTCCGGCCACAAGTACGGCCTCGCGCCCCTCGGCGTCGGCTGGGCGGTCTGGCGCACCGGGGACCTGCTGCCGAAGGACCTGGTGTTCGACGTGGACTACCTCGGCGGTGACCTCCCGACCTTCGCCCTCAACTTCTCCCGCCCCGGCGGCGAGATCGTCGCCCAGTACTACAACTTCCTGCGCCTGGGCCGCACGGGCTACCGGCTCGTCCAGCAGGCGTGCGCGGACACCGCCCGGTACCTGGCCGGGCAGGTGGCGGAGATGGGCCCGTTCACCCTGCTCTACGACGGGAGGGGCGCGCTGCCCGCCGTCTCGTACACCCTCACCGACCCGGCGGGCGCGGGCTTCAGCCTGTACGACCTCTCCGACCAGCTCCGGATGCGCGGCTGGCAGGTGCCCTCCTACCCGCTGCCCGCCGACCGGCAGGAGACCGTCGTCCAGCGGGTCCTGATCCGGCACGGCATCGGCCGGGACGAGGTGGACCTGCTGGCCCGGGACATGCGCCACTCCCTGGAGCGCCTGACGCGCGGCAGGCCGGCGGACGAGGACCGCACGGCCTTCCACCACTGAGCGGACCGGCCCGCCGGGACCGGAACCCGCGTCCTCCCCGGGCCGTCCGGAACCGGTCAGGATCGGAGAAGCGCGGGACCGCCGCCCCCGTCTAGCGTGAGGCGCATGGACCTCACCATTCACACCACCGCCCTTCCGCACGACGACCCGGACGCCTCCCTGGCCTTCTACCGCGACGCCCTCGGCTTCGAGGTGCGCGGCGACGTCGGCCAGGGAAGGACGCGCTGGATCACGGTCGGACCGGCCGGACAGCCCGGCACGTCGATCCTGCTCGCGCCGCCGGCCATGGACCCCGGCATCACCGAGGAGGAGCGCCGCACCATCACCGAGATGATGGCCAAGGGCACGTACGGCTGGATCCTGCTGGCCACCCCCGACCTCGACGCCACCTTCGAGAAGGTGCGGGCCGCCGACGCCGAGGTCGTCCAGGAGCCGACGGAGCAGCCGTACGGCATCCGCGACTGCGCCTTCCGCGACCCGGCGGGCAACCTGATCCGCATCCAGGAAGTCCGCTGACCCGCCGGGCCGGAAGGAGCACGCCGTGTGCCACCCCGCATGGGCCCGCGCCCGCGCCGTAGCGCGGCACCTGGACGACCTCGCGCGCCTGCGCCGCGTCCGCGACCTGATCGACCGGGAGTACGCGCGTCCGCTGGACGTCGGGGAACTGGCCCGCCGCGCGGGCATGGCGCCCGGACACCTCAGCCGCGCGTTCCGGCTCGCGTACGGCGCCCCGCCGCACGCCTACCTGACGGCGCGGCGCGTCGAACGCGCGAGGACGCTGCTGCACCACGGCGACCCGGGCGACGCCGCACTGGGCGGACTGGTCGGCCTCCTGCCGCCGTCCGCCTTCCGCGCCCGTTTCACCGAACTGGTCGGCACACCGCCGGACGCCTACCACCGGGCGGCCGCGCGCCGCCTCCCCGGGGTGCGGGGCGCGTGACGGGGGCGTACGGCCGGGAGCCGGTCCCGCCGGCTCCCGGGAAGCGCCCGCGGGAGCGGGCCCCCTGCACGGAGACACACCGACGAAGCACCGCGGAGACCGCGGAAGGGGAGAAGACGATGACCGCCAGGACCGCCACGACCGCCACGACCTCCGCCGCCGCCGGTACGCCCGGCGGGGAGAAGGACCACGACGGCTTCACCGTCGAGGAGCGCGCCGCGATGAAGGAGCGCGCCCGGGAGCTGAGGACGACCACGCGCCGGAGCCCGCGTGCCGCCGGGACCGACGGGGAGGCCGACGTCCTCGCGAAGATCGGCGAGATGCCGGAGGCGGACCGCGTCCTCGCCGAGCGGGTCCACGCCGTCGTCCGCGCGACCGCCCCGGAGCTGACGCCGAAGCTCTGGTACGGGATGCCGGCGTACGCCAGGGGCGGCAAGGTCGTCTGCTTCTTCCAGGGCGCGTACAAGTTCAAGGCGCGGTACGCCACGCTCGGCTTCAACGACGCGGCGGCCCTCGACGACGGCGACATGTGGCCGACCGCCTTCGCCCTGACGGCCCCGACCCCCGCCGTCGAGGAGCGGATCGCCGCGCTCGTCGCGCGGGCGGCGGGCTGAGCGGGAGCGCGCCGTGCGGGCCGCCGCGCTCCTCGTCCCCGGCCGGGGCGGGGGCCCCGTCGGTCGGACGTCCTGGCCCCGCGCCCCGGAACTGGAGGCGCGTCTAACCCCGGGCTCCCATCAGGGCGTTGAGCTCGCCGTAGTCGACGGCGTCCGCGAGGGACGTGTAGGTGCCGGTGGCGGTCAGCTCCGCCGCCGCCCGGCGGGCCGTCGCGTACGCCGCCTGGGCGACCGAGGAGCCGAGGCTGACCCGGGCGACGCCCAGCTTCGCCAGCTCGGCCACGGTCGGGGCGCCGGGACCGGCGAGGATGTTCACCGGGGCCGGGATGCCCGCGGTGAGGGCGGCCACCGTGCCGGGGTCGGTGACGCCGGGGACGAAGATGCCGCTGGCCCCGGCGTCGAGACAGGCGCGGGCGCGGTCCAGGGTCTCCTGGAGGCGGGTCTCCTCCGGCCCGGCGCCGAGGAGGTACGTGTCCACCCGGGCGTTGACGTAGAGCCGTACGCCCGCCGCTTCCGCCGCCGCACGGGCGGCGGCGACGCGCGCGCACTGCTCGGCGGACGGGCGCAGCACGGAGCCGCCGTCCGGGTGCCCGTCCTCGATGTTGATGCCGACGGCCCCGGCGGCGACGACCCGGGCGACGGTCTCGGCGACCTCGTCCGGGGTCGCGCCGAACCCGCTCTCGATGTCGGCGGTGACCGGGACGGACACCGCGCCCACCACCCGGGCGATCAGGGCGACGGCCCCGTCCCGGTCGAGCCGGTTGCCGTCCGCCGCTCCCAGGCCCCAGGCGACGCCGGCACTGGTGGTGGCGATCGCGCGGGCTCCGGCGTCCTGGATCAGACGGGCGCTCGCGGCGTCCCAGGCGTTGGCCAGCGCCAGGGGAGCGGCGGGGTCGTGCAGGGCGTGGAACAGCTCGGCGCTGTCGTGCTGAGTGGTCATGAACGGTATTGCACCAGGCCCAACAGCCCTTCCGCTGGCGAGTTTTCGACATTGCGGTTTCCGGAGGGCACGGTTTCCGGAAGGCGCGGCTTCCGGACGTCACCGCCGGACCCGGCCACGGCGGTGGCCTCCGGGACCGGGCGTCGGCGCGGTTCCGATCCTGGTGCCGTTCCGATCAGGCCGGTGCGGTCGGTGGGGCCGGTGCGGGCGGGAAGCGCACGCCGAACCACTGCTCGGCGCCGTACTCCTCGAACCGTTCGACCTCGGTGAAGCCCAGCTTCGCCGCGAGGCGCATCGCGCGGACGTTGGCGCTCCGGGTCGAGAGCACCACGGGTTCGCCGGGACGCACCCCGGCGAACCGGTCGAGCACCGCCGCGCACGCCTCGAAGGCGTATCCGTGCCCCCACGCCCCGGGCAGGAACAGATAGCCGAGTTCGGTCTCCCCCGCCTCGGGACGGACGTGTCCGCGGCGTCCGGCGTCGCGCGGGTCGAGGGTGACCAGGCCGATCATCCTCCCGTCGAGTTCGGCGACGAAACAGCCGGGGCGCCGGCCGGGCACTTCGGGCATCGCGCGTTCGAGTTCGTCGCGGGGCCGGGCGCCGCCGATGTGGGTCCCCACTTCGGGCGAGGCGAACAGCTCGACGAACACCGGGCGATCCCGGGCCTCGGACGCGCGGAGCACGAGCCGTTCGGTCGCCGTCGGGCCGGACGGCAGGAGGAGGGTCCTGGGCTCGGTCATGGTGGGGAACTTACCGCGTACCCGGGGGAGTTCGACGGGGAAGGCCGCATGACGACGGGGCGATCGACGGGGAAACCCGGCTCTCGCCCCGGCTCCCGCCCCGCGTCCCCTCCCGGCCGTCCGCGAACGGGTCGGCTTCCGGCGCGCGTGCGGACCGGCCGGAACGCGGGAGGCGGGTCGGGGGTGTGAGGCACGGATCGGCGAGGGAGAAGCGGGAACACGAGATGTCGTTGTCCGCCACGGGACCCGGCCGTGCGGCCGGAGGAACAGGAGCCGTTTCATGCCGGACGGGATCGCCACCGCCACCGCCACCGCCGACGGGACGCAGCGAGGGGACGGGTGCGGCGAGGGGACGCGGGACGCGGAGCGGCGGACGGGCGGGGGACACGCGGCGTGAACGACGACCGGGTGCGCGAAGCGTTCCGGCAGGAGTGCGAGGCCCTCGCCGGTGCCGTGGCCGGACTCTCCGGGGCCGACTGGACCCTTCCGACACGCTGTGTTCCGTGGACCGTGCGCGACCTCCTCGGGCACGTGTGCGTGGTGATCGACCGGCTTCCGGACGTGCTGGCCGCGCCGGCCCCCGGCGGGGCGGAGATCTCGGCGGCGGAGTACTACCGCCCGGACGACCGCTTCTCGCCCCGTTCCAACCGCACACGGGTCACGGCGGCCGAGGACCGCGCGGCGCGGTGGGCCGACGGCACCGACGCCGCCGAGGACTTCGCCGCGACCTGGCGGCGGGCCGCCCGGCTGTGCGGGGACCGGCCGGCCGGCCGGACCGTGCGGACGCGCCACGGCGACGCCATGCTCCTGTCGGAGTTCCTCCTCACCCGCGTCGTGGAGGTCGCCCTCCACGGCCTCGACCTGGCCGACGCGCTCGGACGCGACGCCTGGCTCACCCCGGCGGCCGGTGACGCCGTGGCGGAGCTGATCCTCGGCGCGGAGCACGCCGGGGCGGCGGGCGAGCCGGGAGGGAACCGGCCCCGCCTCCTGCGCAAGGTCACCGGCCGGGAACCCCTGGACGGAGCGGAAGCCGCACGGATCGAACGGCTCGGCGTCCGCCGGCTCACCCTGGGCTGACCCCCGCGCCGCACGCGTCCCGCGGCCTCACGGCCGTCCGTCGGGAACCGCCGTGCGGAGCACATCGGCGAAGGCGGCGGTCCCGGCTCCGGGCGGGCGGTGACCACCGGTGGGCGCGGGTCGGCCCCGGACGCCCGGCCGGTGCCGGGGCGACGAGGAGCCCGGCGTGCAGGGCCCGCCGAACCGGGTAACGTCCTTGGCGTGTTCTTCTGGACGCCGATCCACGGGTGAGGGCGTGAGGGGCCCCTGCCGATGTCCTTCGACGCCGCCGCGCCCGTCCCGCACGATGGATCCGTACCCCACTCCACGACACCGGGAGAATCCGTGACCGACAGCAAGAACATCAACAACCCCGTGGGCCAGGGCGGCGGCCAGCGCAAGAAGCTGTCCCGCGCCGAACGGCAGAACAACGGCCCGCACCGCAACCTCGACCGTCAGGGCGCCGCCGACCGGAAGGCGGAGCTGGTGCGCAAGATGCGCGAGAAGACGGGCACGGCCGAGGGCGCCGACCGGACGGACGACGACACCGCGCGGAGCTGACGCGCCGCAGCCGGCGGCACGCCGCGGCACGGTCGCCCGGCCGGCCGACGGCGTCCGCCCCGGTTCCGCACGCCCCCGGAGCACGGGGCAGGGCAGGGCCCGCCCGTACGCGGATCAGCGCGCGAGCCGTCGGAGGACGGCCGCCGGGGAGCGACGGGGGTCCGGCGCCCTCCGCCTCTGCCCGGGCGAGGGCGCCGGCACGTTCGCGCCCCGCGCGAAGCCCGGCGGCGGCCGGGTCACGATGCCGACGCCGCCGTCACGATCGGGGGCTAGCGCGTCCCGCGCCGAGCCGCACTCGTGCCGGAGGCGGACGCTTGCGCGTCCTCGTCGAACGGGAAGGTTTCGACCTCCCCGAAGTCGGGCGCCCGGAAGGGGCTCGTGGTGGGACGCGGTGATGCCGCGGCGGCGCGGGGGGACGCTTCTGCCGGAGCGGAGAACGGCGAGGTCAGGTCGATGGCAGAGGTCCTCTTCCTTGCGGGTCCATGAACGGATCTGGTCGGCTGTGACCGGGCACGGCGGCCCTACAGCTTGGTCATCTTGGCGTACGGACTCACGATCCGCTCTTGCACCGAGCCGAAATCCACGACCGCCGCCGTCCCGTTCTCGATACCGGTGACCCGGCCGAGGCCGTGCACGTCGTGTGTGACCTGGTCGCCCACGGCGAACTGCTGGGGAGGCGGCGTGACCGGGGCTTTGAAGGGACTGGTGGGCAAGAAGCGCTTCGGTGCACTGGGCTTTGTCATCCCTACCAGTATGCGCCCACGCGTATCCGCCACGGCCGTTCGCGTCCGCAGCGCACGGTGGCGGAGAAGGGTCTCACCGGAAAGCGCCGGCCCCAGGGCGCCGGCCCGGGACTTCGCCGGGGAGCGGAGGACGGGAGTCCAACCCGTGCCACAAGCGCGGGAATCCTCTGGCGCTTGGGCACGCGAAGGGCGTTTGACCTGCAGGAACGGTCTGCGGGCGGACCGTTCCGGCTCGGTGCTTCGGAGTCGTGCCGTTCAGGCGGATTCGAGGACCGGGCGGATCTCGACGGTCTCCGGGGTGGGAAGGCTCTTGGCCAGTTCGATGGCTTCCGCCCGGTCGGTGACGTCGACGACGAACCAGCCACCGAGGGTCTCCTCGCCGGTGTGCGCGGGCCCGTCGGTCACCACCGGTGTCCCGTCGGCCGGGGTGCGCACCGTCGCCGGGGCGGTGTGCCCGGTCTCCAGGGCCTCGCCGCCGACCAGCTTCCCGGCCGCGGCGAGGCCGCCGATCCAGTCCTCGTACTCCTTGCGGTAGGCGGTCCGGTCGGCCTGGATCCGGCGGCGGGATTCGTCCGTCTCGAAGATCACGAGTGCGTACTTCACGAAGGTTCCTCTCCGGTCGCCGTACGGGCGACCGCTGTCGGCGGTGCGGGGCGGGGGCCGTTCAGACGGTGTCGTCCGGCGGGGTGACGCGGGCGGGCGCGCCGGTCTCGGGCGCGGTCCGCAGGGCGCCGTCGGGACCGGCGGCGATGCGTTCGATGTCGGCCGGGGTTCCGGCCATGAGGGTGCGGGCGTGTGCGGTGACCAGGTCGGCGGGCCAGTCCCACCAGGCGGCGCGCCGCAGCCGTTCGACGTCGGCGTCGTCGTGGCGTCGCCGGATCGGCCTGGCAGGGTTGCCGCCGACGATCGTGTAGGGCGGGACGTCGGCGGTGACCACGGCGCCGGCCGCGATGATCGCGCCGTCCCCGATCCGCACGCCGGGCATGACGGTCGCCCGGTAGCCGAACCAGACGTCGTTGCCGACGACCGTGTCGCCACGGCTGGGCATGGACGTGACGATGTCCAGGGTCTCCTCGGCCCACCGGCCGCCGAACATGGTGAACGGGTACGTCGACACTCCCGTGGCGGGGTGCGCGGCGCCGGCCATCAGGAAGGTGGTTCCCGTGGCGATCGCGCAGTACCTGCCGATGATCAGGCGCTCGGGGCCGTAGGCGTACAGGACGTTGCGGTGCTCGAACTCCGTGGCGCCGTCCGGATCGTCGTAGTACGTGTACTCGCCCACGGTGATGTTCGGCGAGGTGACCAGCGGCTTGAGGAACACCACGCGTTCGTGCGCGGGCAGCGGGTGAAGGGTGGTCGGGTCGGGCGACAAGGTGATTCTCCTCGGGGAGGGGGTGACCGGGGGGCGGCGGAAACGGGACGGGGGACGGCTTTGGTTCAACTCGGGCTGTCGGCGGGTGACTCGTTCTGGCCCGGGCTGTCGGCGGACGCCCTGTCCGAAGCGGTGATCGCACCTGGCCCGGTGGTACGGCGCGGGGCCGCGGGGTCTTCCACGGGCTTGGACTCCGCGGACGTGGACCTCGCCGGCCCCAGGCCGGTGAACACGGCGGTGACCAGGGTGACGGCGCCGGCCGCGAAGAAGGCGCTGTCGAGGCCGGTCTCGAAGGAGGCGCCGCCGGACTGGCGGGCGCGGACGACGGCTCCGAGCACCGCCACGCCGAGCACCGCGCCGATCTGCCGGGTGGTGCTGCTGATGCCGGAGGCGAGGCCGCCTTCCTGCGGGCCGACTGCTTGGACGGCGGCTCCCGTCAGGGGGGACAGGGTGAGCGCGAAGCCGGTGCCGGCGAGGCCCAGCCGCCACCACACGTTCCCGTACCCGGTGTCGGCGTGCACCGCGCCCAGCGCGAGGAGGCCCAGGCCGGCCAGGGCCAGGCCGGTGGTGACCACGCCTCGGAACCCGTACCGGGCGGCGAGCCGGCCCGCGTACGGGCTGACGACCACCATGGCGAGGGAGAGCGGCAGGGTCTGCAGTCCGGCGCGCAGGATCGAGCTGCCCTGGACGTACACGAAGAACTGGGAGAAGAAGAACGACGAGCCCATGAGCGCGAACCCGACCACGGTCATGGCGGTGTGGGACACGGTGAACAGCCGCTGCCGGAACAGCCGCAGCGGCAGCATCGGTGCGGGACGACGCGCTTCGACGGCGACGAAGGCGGCGAGGAGGGTCACCGCGGCGGCGAAGCTCCCCAGGATCACCGGCGACGTCCAGCCGAGGGCACCGCCCTCGATCAGCCCGTAGGTGAGCACGCCCACGCCGAGGACGGACAGCACCGTGCCCGGGATGTCGATCGCTGGGGCGCCCGGGTTGCGGGACTCGTCGAGGTGGCGCCGGCCGACCAGCAGCAGGACCACGCCGACGGGCAGGTTGACCAGGAAGATCGCGGGCCAGCCGAAGGCGTCCGTCAGCACGCCGCCGGCCACGGGGCCGGCGGCCAGACCGATTCCGCTGAGCCCGGCCCACAGCCCGATCGCCCTGACGCGTTCCCGCGGTGCGGGATGGGCGGCGGCGAGCAGGGCCAGCGAGGCGGGACTCAGCGCCGCCGCCCCGACGCCCTGCAGCGCCCGGCCGAGGACCAGCCAGCCGAGCGAGGGCGCGAGGCTGCACAGCACCGACGCGGCGGTGAACACCGCCACGCCGGTCAGGTACACCCGCTTGCGGCCGAACCGGTCGGCGAAGACGCCGCCGGACAGCAGCAGCATGGCGACCAGCAGGACGTACGCGTCGACGATCCACTGCAGGCCGGTCAACTCCGTGTGCAGCCGCTGCCGCATGTCGGGCAGCGCCGCTCCGACGATCGTGTTGTCGAGCAGGACCATGAACTGGCCCAGGCAGGTCACCGCGAGCAGCACGGCCCGGTTGGACCGGCCGGCTGGGGCCGCGTGCGGTGCCGTCATCGGGATCCCCCTTCGATCGTTGGTCGGACCCGGCCGGTGCGACGCGGGCGGTGGTACGACTGAGCAAGCTAAAGCAGCCAGTGGCTGCGTTAAGCGACTGTAGGGAAGGTCGACCCGTAAACGCAAGTGGGAACTGCGTTAAGGTGGTGGGGTGAACGAGCGACAGCAAACCCGGCGCCCCGGCGGGCGCAGCGCCCGCGTCGGCGCCCAGGTGCACCAGGCCGTCACCGACCTGATCGGCGAACGCGGTTACGGCAACTTCACCGTCGGCGAGGTCGCGGCCCGCGCGGGCGTGGCCGACAGCAGCGTCTACCGCCGGTGGGGCAACCTGGAGGCCCTGCTCGCCGACGTGGCGCTCACTCGCCTCGACGCGCGGTCGCCGATGCCCGACACCGGGAGCCTCGCCGGCGACCTGCGCACGTACGCGGCCCAAGTGGCCCGCGAGATCACCGGGCCCGACGGCCCCGCGGTACTGCACCTGGCCGTCGCCCTGTCCGGCAGGGGCGAGCGGGGCGCGCGGGCGGCCGAGGAGCTCCGCGCCGCACGCACCCGGCAACTGCGGTCGATGCTCGACCGCGCCCGCGAACGCGGCGAGGAGGCACCCGACGTGCTCGACGTGCTGGACCACGTCCTGGCCCCGATGTACATCCGCGTCCTGTTCGGCATGGGCCCGCTGACCCCGGACTACGTCGACGGGCTGGTCGACCGCTTGCTGTGACCCCGCCCCCGCCGGCGCGGCTGCGGCCCCGTCAACTCCCCTTGCTTCACCGGACGGACGGGGCTATGGTCTGCGGCGACATCGCGTGTCGGTCACCGGCTGGGTGAGGCATGGAGGTGTCGGGACATGCCTTCGGAGGCATTCCTTGTCAGTCGAGTTGAACCACACGATCGTCCACGCCCGGGACAACCGGGAGTCCGCGGAATTCTTCGCGAATCTGCTCCATCTCGAGATCACCGCCGAGTGGGGCCCGTTCATCGCGATCGCCCTGGGCAACGGCGTCACGCTGGACTTCGCCACCGTCCCGGCGGACAGCATCACCCCCCAGCACTACGCCTTCCTGATCTCCGAGGAGGAGTTCGACGCGGCGTACGCGCAGATCGCACAGCGCGGCATCGAGCACTACGCCGATCCCCAGCGGAAGCAGCCCGGCGCGATCAACCACAACGACGGTGGCCGCGGCGTGTACTTCATGGACCCGGCGGGCCACGCCATGGAACTCATCACCGTGCCGTACGGCGGCTGAACCTCGTCACCGCCCGCGCCGGGGGCCGCACACCCGGCGCGGAGTGCGGCCCCCGACCGCTGCTCGTGCCCCGGCACGAACGGAAGACGGGAATCGAACCCGCGTCACAGGCGTGGGAATCACCCGGCACGTGGACCCGCACGGAGGACCTGCGCGGCGGAAGAACCGGATCGATGTCGATGCGTCGTCGTCCCTTCGGTTCCCTCGTCCGTCGTCCGCTGTCGGCCGCCTCTACGGGCACGTTGTGGCGCGGCCCTTCCGGAGGGACGCGCCAGGAAGCTCCGGTCGGCGTGTGACCCGGTGCACACGGACAGGAGCGATGAGTCCGCTCCCCGTCGTCGGTCGGAGGGGTGACAACGACGAAGCGAGGAAGGCCCCGCCATGACCGACACGCTCACCGCGCCCCACCCCGCCCTTTCCGCCGTATCCGCCGCGCGGTGGGCCGCGGTCGGTGGCACGGGGGCGGGTCCGCTCTTCCTCGCGGCCGGTCTCGCCCAGGGGTTCGCGCGGGACGGCTTCGACTTCACCCGGAACGCGATCAGCCAGCTCGCCCTCGGTGCGGCGGGCTGGATCCAGACGGTGAGCTTCGTGCTCACCGGAACGCTGCTGATCGCGGGTGCGGCCGGACTGCGGCGGATGCTGCGGGGCGGTCCCGGCGCGACGTGGGGGCCGGCCCTGGTGGGCGTGTTCGGCGTCTCCTTCTGGGCCGCTGCGGCCTTCCCGGCCGACGCCGGGGCAGGCTTTCCCGTCGGGGCGCCCGAGGAGACCGTGATGAGCGGGCACGGTGCGGCCCACATGTTCGGCGGAATGATCGGCTACCTCGCCCTGTGCGCCGCGTTCTTCGTCCTGGCCCGTCCGCTCGCCGTCCGGGGCCTGCGGGGCTGGGCCGTCGCGTCCCGCCTCGTCCCCCTGGCCGTCCTCGCCGGCTTCACGGCCTCGGCCACCTCGGTCCTGGCCTTCACCGCCGGCGCCGGACTCGGCCTGCTGTGGCTGAGCGCGGTGACGGCCCGCCTGGCCACCGCTCCGGCCGGCCGCCGGCCCGAGGCCCGGCCGTCCGCCGTTCCGGCGGGCACGGACCGCGACGGCCTCGTTCCCCCTCGTCGTCCGTCCCTCGCCGGGGGCAGCGGCAGGTGATCAGGCCGGGGCGCCGGGGCCGGCTTCCTCACCCAGGCGTTCCGGCAGGCCGAACAGGGGAAAGAGGCGCGCGGTGTCGCGGAAGGCGATGATGTGCGCGATGCGGTCGCCGGAGAATTCGACGACCTGGAGCGCCCAGGGCTCGTAGCCGGTCCCGTCCGTACGGGGCCGGTACTGGCCGAACACGGGGGAGCCGTTCGCCACGGTCGGCACGAGCCGCGGCAGCCGACGGCCGGTCCGGTCAGCCACGCCTCGATGTCGTCCGTCCCGCGCATCCACTTGGCGTACGGCGGCAGCGACAGCGTGGCGTCGACGTGGGGCAGGAGCTTCAACTCCTCCATGTCGTACCGGGAGAACGCCGAGGCGTACCGCTTGGCCAGGGCCCGCCGGACGCCGCCGGGTGCCGGGGAGCCGAGTCCGCCGGTTTCCTTCCGGCGCTCGGCCGGCGTGGCGCGGGCCCGTTGCAGGGCGCTGTTGGCGGAGGCGACGGTGAAGCCGTGCGGGTCGGCGACCTCACGGGCCGAGAATCCCAGGACGTCCCGCAGGACCAGCGTGGCCCGCTGCCTGGGCGGCAGGTGCTGGAGCACGGCGACGAACGCCAGGCGCACCGACTCGGCGGATGTCACCGCGACCCCCGGATCGCTACCGGGCAGGGGATCGACCCAGAGCACGTCGCCCGCCGGAGCCCCCGGAGGCACGGCGCCGTCCGACGGCGCCGAAAGGTCCATCGGCAACGCCCGCTGCTTCCCGGCGGCGAGCGCGTCCAGGCACACGTTCGTGGCGATGCGATACACCCACGACCGCAGGGACGACCTGCCCTCGAACCGCTCGACGCTCCGCCAGACCCGGACCAGAGCCTCCTGCACCGCGTCCTCGGCCTCCGCGTA
Source organism: Streptomyces sp. NPDC001744 (assembly GCF_042892575.1). Taxonomy (NCBI): domain Bacteria; kingdom Bacillati; phylum Actinomycetota; class Actinomycetes; order Kitasatosporales; family Streptomycetaceae; genus Streptomyces; species Streptomyces sp. NPDC001744. The sequence goes on along the minus strand of NZ_JBIAUG010000014.1, from coordinate 9,185 downwards.
CGACCCCGGCATCCGGTAACAGTGGCCGGTCAACTCACCCCGGTAAGAATCCAGTTCCCACGTCATCGCACGCTCCCCGCGTCCCTCGCGCCCCACTCCTCCGCTCCGGAGCCCCCAGCCCATGGAGAGGACACCGGTCCGACCGCCGCAACGATATGTGCGGGTCACGAGCTCACAACACAACGAAGCCCCAGGTCGCTGACCTGGGGCTTTGCTATGGAGCGGATGACGGGAATCGAACCCGCGCTACAAGCTTGGGAATTACCGACGCCCAGACCATCAGCATGCCCTCTGACCTGCGCGTATGGCCCGTGATCGGGGGTGCTGTCACGCCCCCTGGGAGCCGTCGTTGACCGTTGTTCACCGCTTCGAAGGGCACGGCTGGGGCACGGTGCCGGCCGAGGCTTTCACGACTGGGCGTATCCGGTCCGAATGACAGGGGAAGCATCGCGCGGCAGGTCTCCGGCTATGCGTTCCGGACCTGGTACGCCCGGCCGCGCGCCGGGTAGCGGCTGAGGCGCCCTCCGAGGGGCGAGGAGGGCGGAGTCAGGCGTCCCACCCTCAGGATCAGTACGGGCACCCAGGCCGTTCCCTCGCTCCCGACCCGCGACCCTTCAGGATGGAAGCGGCTTGGTCACGTGAAGGCGGCGGCGTTGCGCTTGGCCCAGTCGGCGAAGGTGGTGGCTGCCCGACCGGCACTCTCGCCGCAGAGCTCGGAAAACGCGACCAAGGTGGCCTGGACGTCGAAGCGGGCAGGGTCGTCCGGATCCTGCTGACCTGGGTGGAGGATCAGTTCCGCGAGCTCGGCCAGCCGGATCCCGAGGGGCTGGCCCTTGCCCTGGTGGGCGCATGTCAGGGCATGCCCTTGCTGGCCAACGCCCTGCGGGATCCGGGGGTCATGGACCGTGCGGGCGCACGCCTGATCGCCTGGATCGACTCCCTCGAGGCCGCCTGAGCCCGCCGCGTCGACGGTCCCCCTCTCCGCAGCGACGCGGAGGGCCTCGGCGTCAGGTGGGCCGTCTCAGCTGTCGACGAGCCCGCAGAGGAGGTCCAGGCCCGCCGGCCAGTGACCGAGGCCGCTGCCGGAATTGATGTGGCCGTGGCCTTCGAGGAGGTGACCTCGTGCTCGCCACCCGTGTGCGAAGGAGGCGGACGTCTTCGGCTCGCAGTAGGGGTCGTCGTCGCTGGACACCACCAGGCCCGGGCACGTCAAGGGGCGAGCGGACAGACCCGCGAACGTCGGCGCGGCCCCGCGCGGGAACGCCGGCCCCCGGGGATCGGGAGGCGCGACCAGGAACGCCGCCACCGTGTCGGGTCGCGCCTGCTCCAGCCAGTGCGCGGCCGCCCAGCAACCAAGGCTGTGGGCCACCAACGCCACCTGATCGTCCCGCCGGGAAACGATCTCGTAGGCGGCCTGAATCGCGGCGACCCAGTCCGACAGGTCCGGCCTGTTCCACGAGGCAGGCGCGATCCGGACCGCCGAGGGCCCCCACCGCTTCTCCCACAAGCTCTGCCAGTGGCCCTCATCCGAACCATCGATCCCAGGAATGATGACGTACGCGACCATCGTCCACCGCCGCTTCCCTCGTGGCCTCCGCACTTCGCGGGGACACCCGGGGCGATCCTCGATGGATCAGCGCCGGTGATCGGGCTCAGCAAGTGATCTCAAAGAAAGTGCGGGCGACAACGATGGAATCACTCGACGAGATCGACCGTGCCATCCTGGATCTGCTCCAGGCCGACGGCCGGCTCACCGGAGCGGAGGTCGGACGCCGAGTCGGGCTGTCCCAGCCGGCGGCCGGCGCCCGCATCCAACGCCTGGAGAAGAGCGGGATCATCACCGGCTACCGCGCCGTCGTCGCCCCGACCGCAGTCGGCTTGAACATCCATGCCGTCGTGCGGCTGCGCACCACCCACGCGCAGCTGACCCAGGCGCTCACTCTTGCCGCCCGGACTCCCGAGGTCGTCTCGACCCTCCGCGTGACCGGCGAGGACTGCCTGGTGCTCGACGTGTACTGCTCTCACGCCGAACGCCTCGAGCGGATCGTGGACTCCCTCGCCCGCTACGGACCGGTCACCACCTCCCTCGTCCTGCGCAGCTATCCGCCCAAGTCGCTGCCGACGGCGCCGTAGGCAACGCCCCGGCCCTCTGACCGTCGGTCGCCGCAGCCGTTCGGGCGGGTCCTTCGCGAGGTCTGCACGGTGGGCGGATCTCACCCCTTGTAGGAATTGATGAGCCGGGCCAGGTGCTCGCCCGCGACCGTCAGCGGTGTCTCGCTCTTGTAGACCTGTGCGGTGAGTTCTGCGCCTTCGAGGGTGCTGATGACGGTGGTGGCCAGGTCGTGCGCGTCGTTCTCCGGGAATCCGGCTTCGCGCAGTGTGTCAGCCACCATGTCCCGCCAGTGCTGGAAGGCCAGGGTGACGGCCTTCTCGATATCGGGGGATCGTCCGGTGGTTTCCAGCGCGGTCGCGCTGATCGGGCAGCCGTCCACCCACCCGGAGTCGCGCAGGTGGCGGGCGAGCGTGCGGGCGCAGGCGGCGATGGCCTTCGCCGGGTCGGCCTCTTCGGACAGTGACGCCGACAGCAGGTCGGCGAACTCCTGGTCGGCGTGCCGGACCGCGGCCACACCCACCGCCTGCTTCCCGCCGGGGAAGAAGTGGTAGACGGAGCCGAGCGTGGCCTCGGCCTCCTGGGCGATCTGCTTGATGCCGGTCCCCTCGTACCCCTGTCGCTGCATCAGCAGGGAGGCCGCGCGGATGATGCGCTCCCGTGTGCCCAGCTGTGGTGATGTCGCCATGCGGCAGAGCCTACTGGGTAAAACGTTCGTTCTAGCTTGTGGGGCGCGCAAGCGCCGTGTTAGCGTCTGGCTTGTTAGAACGTTCTTTTTAGACCTCTCGTAGCGAGGAGCTGAAGATGGAACACAAGCGGATCACCGTCAACGGCCTTGACCTGGCGTACGTCGAAGCAGGCGAAGGGCCGCTCGCTCTGATGCTGCACGGCTTCGACACGCCCCACCTGTACCGGTACCTCATGCCCGCGCTGGCCGGGGCGGGGTACCATGCCGTGGTCCCCACCATGCGAGGCTTCGCCCCGTCCCAGCTGCCGCCGGACGGCAGCATGCGCCTTCCCGACCTGATCGCCGACGCCAACGCCCTGCACGAGGCGCTCGGCGGCGGCTCCGACGCCGTCCTGATCGGGCACGACTGGGGCGGCTTCACCACCTGGGGGGCCGCCGCGGTCGCACCCGAACGGTGGGCCAAGATCGTCGTCAACGACGTCCCGCCCCTGGAGTTCTACGACCGCGACAGCGCGGATCCCGGCAGGATCGAGCGGTACGTCCACTTCTACTTCTTCCAGATGGCCATAGCCGACCAGCTCGTCGCGGCCAACGACCTCGCCTACCTCGACTGGCTCTGGGACCACTGGACGGGGACCGTCCCCGGCTACGACTCCACCGAGGACCGCAGGGCCATGAAGGAGGGACTCAACACGCCGGAGAGGCTCCACCTCGGCCTGGAGCTCTACCGGCAGAACTTCCCGGCCGCCACGTTCGGCACCCCCCAGTGGGAGATGGTCCGCGTGCTGGACAAGCTGCCTTCCCAGCCCACCCTGTACCTCCACGGAACCGAGGACCCCGTGGTCGACAAGGCGACGCTCGCCGACGTCATCGCCATGCTGCCCCCCGGATCGGACGGCGCGATGATCGAAGGCGCCGGCCACCATCTCCTCGCCGAGAAGCCGGAGGAAGTCAACGAGCGCATCCTCGCCTTCCTGGCCCGCTAATCCGCCCCTGTGCCGTGCCGGGGTGCCATTCCCGATGGCGCGCGTTCTGGATCGGCCTCTGCCCTGACGCCGTATGAGGTCCCGCACGGCAGACAGCGGGCACGTGAGCGCGGAGAAGTCCGGGCAACAGTGAGGCCCCGGGTCGGTGACCCGGGGCCTCACTCACGAGCGGATGACGGGAATCGAACCCGCGCTATAAGCTTGGGAATCACCGACACCCAGCTTGATCAACGGGCGCCTGACCTGCGAAAACGTTCTCCGAGGCGGAGCCGGTCGCTGGCTCTGTGGTACCTGTGTCGACCGCTGTTCACCGCTCCGAAGGGCACGGAAGGGGCACGGCCCGGAGTCTCGGGCTGCCGGATCGAGTTCCTCGGTCGGCCGAGAGCGGGCCCCACTCGATCGAGCGCTGCTGCGGGATCGTCGGCGGTGCGGTCCATGTGGACGTTCTTTGTCCTGACGCAACGGCGCGCCTGACGAGGTGGGTGAGTCGGGTGGGTGAGAGTTCCGGGTCGGTCGGTGATCTGCGGGCTTCGTGTGAAGGGCTGGCGCCGGCGTATCCGCGGGAGGTGGGTCTTCCGGAGCTGTTCGTGCGGCGGACCGACGAGAGGGGGTGTCGGCGGGACGGCACCACTGTCCGTGTGATCGCCGTCCCCGCAGGGTGGACCGCTGGCCCGCATCCGGCCCTGACTGGTCCGCGTGAACGCAAGGGGGCGTCGCCGCGGGATCAACTGCAAGTATTACGCGTAGGTGATACTATGCAGGGGTATTAGTCGACCAGAGGGGCTCATGCCGTACGAGATCAAGGTCATCGAGCCGGCGCTCGCCTGGCTTCATGGTCTGCGTCGCACTGACCGGGAGACGCTGGTGCAGATCGCCAGCGCCCTTGACGTCCTCAAACAGGAAGGCCCCACGTTGGGGCGTCCCTTGGTCGATCACATCAAGGGATCGAAGCTCCCGAACCTCAAGGAGCTCCGGCCAGGCTCATCCGGATCAACTGAGGTCAGGCTGTTGTTCGTCTTCGACCCTGACCGGAACGCGGTGATCCTGGTCGGCGGCGACAAGTCGGGGAATTGGCAGACCTGGTACCCGAGCGCGATCAAACAGGCCGAAGCGGCATACGCGATCTACCGAGAGGAGACGCAGACATGACCACCGATAAGAGCGGCGCCACCTCGTGGGACGACCTTAAGGAAGATCTCGCGTTCACACCCGAAGAGAAGGCAAGGATCGAGGCGGGGACGCAGCAGATGCTTGCCGAGGTTCGGGCGTACCGCTTGGCGGAAGTGCGGAAGCGTCAGCACATCACGCAGAACCAGGTCGCGGAGATCTTGGGTGTCACCCAGGGCCGCGTCTCAGCCATCGAGAGGGGCGAGGTGAGGCGCTCTGAAGTCGAGACCCTGGCCTCCTACGTGGCGGCTCTGGGTGGGCAGCTCAAGCTTGTGGCGGACTTCGGGGACGAATCCTTGGTCCTTGGCTGACTCGGCTCCTGCGGTGGTAGTGGGCCCGGCCCCCTACCTGACACCCACTACCACCGGCCGTTGCGGCGGCGCTCGGCCTCTCACCGGGCCTGCTCAGCCCCTCTCGCCTTGCCCTGGCGGTGGCACTCGGCAGCCCCGAGTCCACCCGGCGCCTCAGCTTCGAGTCCCGCCTGGAGCACGAGTGAACCCCAACCGGCGACCTGGGCGGCGGTCCGGTGCCGGAGGGGAACGCGCCGGGCGCGGACGACAACCGGCGAAGGCGGGCGATGCTCACTGAGGCGGGCTCACGGCACCAACCGGCGATCTCGGGTGTCGCCCGGTTCGCACGAGGCAGTCTGCCCGGCCCGCCTGGCGGCCCGGAGCCCGCGGGCCCCAGGAGGTCTGGAAAAGGATGAAGCCCCAGGTCGCTGACCTGGGGCTTCGTTCACGAGCGGATGACGGGAATCGAACCCGCGCCACAAGCTTGGGAATCACCGCTGCTTTGGTCGCCCACATGGCCCCTGACCTGCGGACAAGTCCCTTCGCGGGTCCTGGCCGGAGGCTCTGCGCACACCTGTGGTGACCGCTGTTCACCGCCCTGGAGGGGCACGGACGGGACACGTACCGGCTCCCACCCGGCGGTCCGGTGCGGCTGGACGGGTGTAGTTCGGCACCCGACTTCGGCGCCGTCCGCCGGGAACGCCACTCGGCCGGATTACATGAGTCTGCGCCTCGGCGCGGGGCGTGCCGGTGCTCTTCGCGGCCCCGGACCCGACGACTGGAAGAGCACCATGGCAGAGCGCCACCCTCGCAACCGCGCCGGCCGCAGTCCGCTACGTCGCGGGCTCGCCGCCGCCGTGCTCGCGGTCGGCATGATGACGGCTTCGACAGCACCCGGATACGGGACGGGCCCGACCGCACCGGCGCCCGGCCCCCGGTTCACGCCGTTGACGGCGGCCGTGATGACCGAACCGACGCCGTTCGACGCCACAGACGGCAAGACGCACCTCTCGTACGAACTGCTCACCACGAGCGCGCTGCCCGGCAGCACGCGGGTGCGACTGGACCGCGTCGAGGTCCGGGACGCCCGCACGCGCCGGGTGGTGGGCTCGCTGAGCGGGCAGGCGCTGGCCGATGCCGCCAACCCGGTGGGCGATCCCCTGCCGGGTGCGGACGGGTACACGCCGGCGCCCCCCGGACCGACGCCGACCGTCATCCCGGGCTCCCAGCAGTGGGTCGTCTGGCTCGACCTGGTCCTCGACCGCGGTCAGCGGGTGCCAAGAGTCCTCGAACACCACCTTTCGGGCGCCGTCCTCACCCCCTCCGGTGCCTCCCCGTTCGAGGAGACGGTCCAGATCACCAGGACCGACCGCACCGCGCCGTTGAACCTGGACGCGCCGGTCCGTCCCGGCACCTGGTACTCCAGCGAGTCGTGCTGCGGCAACACCCACCACCGGCGCGGCCTCGCCCCGATCAACGGTCGCTTCTACGTACCGCAGCGCTTCGCGATCGACTGGTACCGGGTCGGCGAGCGGGGACAGACCTGGGAGGGCGACCCCGCGCGGCTCACCGACTACCTGAGCTACCGGCAGCCGGTCGTCGCCGCGGTCGGCGGCAGGGTGGTGGAGGTCCAGGACGGGATCCCGGACAACACGCCGCCCGTCGCGCCGCCGGTCCCGCCCATCGAGGAGACCGTCGGCAACCACGTCACCGTGGAGGTCGAGCCGGGCCGCTACCTGCTCTACGCGCACCTGACGCCCGGCTCGCCCAGGGTCCGGGAAGGCGACCGCGTCGAACCCGGCCAGGTCCTCGGCCTGATCGGCAACAGCGGCAACTCGACCACGCCGCACCTCCACTTCCAGGTGATGACCACGCCCGAGTTCTTCCCGACCGACAGCCCCCCGTTCACCTTCCGGAAGTTCCGCGTCGTCGGTCAGGTCGAACCCCGCATCTGGGACGACAACCTGGGCCTCCAGCCGACCGGCGTCCTCCCGGTCACCCCGTCACCGCACGACGGCCCCCACCACGCGCGCTATCCGCTGGACCGCGAGGTGCTGGAGTTCTGACCGCTCCCGGCGCGCGACGCCCGGAGAGCCCCCGGACAACGACGAAGCCCCAGGTCGCTGACCTGGGGCTTCGCTCAAGAGCGGATGACGGGAATCGAACCCGCGCTATAAGCTTGGGAAGCTCATGTTCTACCATTAAACTACATCCGCGCAGCGGCCGGATGATCCCTGCCGCATCGTTGCACACTGTACCCCATGCCCCACACGAGGCGAAGCCGGTGGTCCCGGGGCGCGTGCGGAGTGCCGTCCGGAGGCGGGCCCCGCGATCCCCTAGGGTGGCTTCTCGTTCGCCGCACGTGTAGGGGAAGGGACTTGATGGGTCCGATGGAGCGCACCGTCGTCCGCTGTGCCGAAGGGCACGTGTTCAGTACCGCCTCGTTCCCGCTCCAGCAGCTCGGAGCCGGGCGGATCGGGCCCGGGCGGCTCATCCGGTGTCCGCGCTGTGCGCGGTTGCGGCACGCGGTGCCGGTGGAGCTCGAACGGCGCTGACGGCGCCGGGGAGCGTCCGGGGGCGCGGAGTCCTGCCGATTGGGGCAGGTCCGCGCCCTCTGCGTATCGTGGGGGCGTGCTTCTCTCAGACAAGGACATCCGGGCCGAGATCGATGCCGGGCGGGTGCGCATCGACCCGTACGACGAATCCATGGTGCAGCCCTCGAGCATCGACGTGAGGCTTGACCGCTTCTTCCGGGTGTTCGAGAACCACCGCTACCCGCACATCGACCCCGCCGTCGAGCAGCTCGACCTGACGCGCGAGGTCGAGCCGGAGGGCGACGAGGCGTTCATCCTGCACCCGGGCGAGTTCGTCCTGGCCTCCACCTACGAGGTCATCACCCTCCCGGACGACCTCGCGTCCCGCCTGGAGGGGAAGAGTTCCCTGGGGCGGCTGGGCCTGGTGACCCACTCGACCGCCGGGTTCATCGACCCCGGTTTCTCCGGGCACGTGACCCTGGAGCTGTCGAACCTCGCCACCCTCCCCATCAAGCTCTGGCCGGGGATGAAGATCGGGCAGCTGTGCATGTTCCGGCTCAGCTCGCCCGCCGAGCACCCCTACGGGAGCGAGCGGTACGGCTCGCGGTACCAGGGCCAGCGGGGGCCGACGGCCTCCCGCTCGTACATGAACTTCCATCGGACCCAGGTGTGAGGCGGTCGCAGTCATGAGTGAAGTACGCGAGAACCTGACGTACGAGGGATTCGGGCGCGCCGTCCGCGAGCTGGCCCAGTCCATCGCCGACGACGGCTACGAGCCCGACGTCGTCCTCTCCATCGCCCGCGGCGGCGTCTTCGTCGCCGGCGGTCTGGCCTACGCCCTGGACTGCAAGAACATCCACCTCGTGAACGTGGAGTTCTACACCGGGGTGGGGACGACCCTGGAGATGCCCGTCATGCTGGCGCCCGTCCCCAACGTGATCGACTTCTCCGACAAGAAGGTCCTGATCGCCGACGACGTCGCCGACACGGGCAAGACCCTCAAGCTCGTCCACGACTTCTGCGTCGACCACGTCGCCGAGGTCCGCTCGGCCGTCGTCTACGAGAAGTCGCACTCCCTCGTGAAGTGCGAGTACGTGTGGAAGAAGACGGACGACTGGATCAACTTCCCCTGGTCCGTCGAGCCGCCCGTCGTCAGGCGCGAGGGCCAGATCCTCGACGCCTGAGCGGTACGGGCGCGCCGGGCCCCGGGCCGCGGGGGGGGGGGGGGGGGGGGGGGGGGGGGGGGGGGGGGGGGGGGGGGGGGGGGGGGGGGGGGGGGGGGGGGGGGGGGGGGGGGGGGTGGGGGGGGGGGGGGGGGGGGGGGGGGGGGGGGTGTCTTCCGGGTTCGGGACGTGTGGGTCCGGGGTGTCTTCCGGGTTTTGGCCAAGCGGGTCCCGGGGCGTCTTCCGG